>QGUR01000388.1 GCA_003242205.1 Chloroflexota bacterium
ACGCTCGACAATCAGGTTCACGGCGCGGTCGAGCAGGGTCGACAGGTCACGCTGGCTGACGACGACGCGGCTGATGTCGTAAGTTGCTTCGATGTCGCGCGTACGGATGGCCACGCGCGCTTCCAGATCGTGAATCAGGCTCTGCACCCGGCTGCGCATGACGGAAAGCGACATCGCAAGCTGGCCGATTTCGTCCCCTCGCGCCATATCCGCGATCGGCGTATCAAAATTCCCGTCCGCAATGTCATCTGTGACAGCGCGCAGGCGGCCAAGCGCGGGCGCGTGCATTTGATAGAGCAGAAACGCCAGCACGATGGCCAGCGCGACCGAGGCCAGACTGATGCTGAAAAGACGGATGTCGAAGAAGCCCTGCGTGACGGCGGTCGCGTAGTCGGTTGGGACTTCACTGACAATCGCCAGCGGCGCGTTTGAAACCGGCGCAAAATAACCGATCACTTCCGGCAGGTTCGGCGCGGGGCGATAGGCGTCCAGGCCGACTTCGCCTGACAGCGCGCGCCGTGCTGCCTGCGAGCCGGCGGCAACCTCTTCGTCGATCTGCGCGGCTGGCAGGCTGATGAGTACCCGGTTGTTGGAAAGGAGATAGCTATAGGCCGGGAACGCGGCGTCGAGATAGGTCAGATTGTCGAGCAGCGTGCGTTCGATATTCAGTTCGGCGATCAAATAGCCGATTGGCCGGCCATCGCGCCAGTAGACGATGTTGGTGATTTCGACCACCGGCCGGCCATCGCGGCTGGAAACGCTGACGACCTGACTTTGCCCCTGATTCTTTACCTGTTCGTTCAGCGCCGCGCGATAGGCTTCCGAGCGCGACTGATCGGTTTCCAGCGTGCCTGCGGCTTCGTTGATCGTGGCGTTGGCCAGCAACTGGCCGTTGCGGTCGAGCAGGCGAACGCTGTCATAAAGCGTGGTCGACTGCACCAGCAGTGTACTGGTAAACAACGTTTCGATCTGTTCGCGGGTGACCGCTTCGACGCCGTCCCGGTTGAGCAGCGGGCTATTGCTGAGCAGGAGGTTCACAATCCGGCGCTGATGCGTGCTATTGTTGAGGAAGGCCGTCAGGTTGCCGCGCGCCTGAGCGATCGAATTGGCGACCGCTGCCCGCTGCCGCTCGCCGTTTTCACTGATGTAGGAGCGCAGATTCTGGATGCTTATTTCGCGCAGACCGGGCTGAGCGGCGACGACGACCATCACAAGCGGCACGACGATTGCGATGGTGAAGGCAACCGCCAGCTTGAGCCAGAGTGGCCAGGAGAGGATGCGGATGCGGCTTAGTTTCGCGGTCACGTCAATTCTCCTCGCGCGCGCGGAACGCGGTCTTCACCCGGATTTGGCTGGAGCGTGATGCGTGTGGATACCGCGCCCAGTGCCTCGTTGAACGTCTCGGCAGCGCGTTCGAGCACGGAGCGCACGTCGGTCGCGCCGATGAGCATATTGGCGACCTCGGTCGCCTTACGCTCGCGAAAGGCCTGAGCCTGTGTCTGTTCGAAGAGCCACATGTTTTCCAGCGCCTGCGCCAGACGGTCGGAGACGGTGCGGATTAAGGCCATTTGCCGGTCGCCAATAGGCTGGTTGCGCGGCAGTGTAAAGGTCATTGCGCCCAGCGTCTCGCCACGAAAACGGATCGGCACATGGATATGCTGAACGTCGCCACGCGCTTCGATGAACGGTTCCAGCTGTTCCAGCGCGGCGGCGATATAAGGCGGCAGGTCGCTCATCGGCGTCAGCACCGGCCCGCTGTCGCCGGGATAAAAGTCAAAACCGACGATGCGTCCCGGCGCTGTGAGGGCCGGGGTTCGCTGCGGTCTGGCTGTCAGCGCGCGCGCCTCTGCCTGATCGCGCAGCGCGCGCTGGAGATTGTCGAACTCACGCTGCTGCGCCAGCATGACCGCAAACTGCGATGCAAGGTCTACCAGCGCCGCCTTTTCGTCGGGGCTGAACCGCGGGCGGATGCTGTGAACATTGAGAATGCCAAACACCCTGTTTTCACTGCGGACCGCCACACTGATGGCCGAGCGGGCAGGGGGAATGAGATGGCTACTGTTCTCATCCCGGTGAGTCACGATCAGCGGCTCGTTGGAACGCGCGGCTGCCGCGACGATTTCACGGTCAACTTCTGATACGATCATGCCCGCGCCCACCTCGCGCGCGCCCAGACCCGACTGGACTCGCCGCATGAGCGCGCCTTCTTCATCCAGCAAAAAGAGTTGCGCCGATCTGTATTCCAGACGGTCGCGGATGTAATCGAGCGTCAGAATCATCAGCGCCTGTTCGGACCGGCTCGCGGCGACGGCAGATGCGTAAGCGTTGACGCCGCGCAGCACGGCAAGATCGTGGCGCGAAGCCGAGAGGACTCGTTCGGCATAGCCGCTGAAAAGAAACAGCAACAGGAATGTCAGGCCGGTAGCGACGCCCAGAAATATCGCGTCCCACCGGGCGGCTTCTTCCGGGATGATTTCAAGCGTTTCCGGCGATTGGGTTTGCAGGAGGGCGCGCAGGACGATGAGCGCCAGCGTAGCGATGGTGACCGTGATCTGGTGTCGTCTGGGAAGGAGTAAACCTGCGGCAACAACCGGCAGCAGGAGCAGGACCGGCGTGGCCAGCGACAGCGGCTCGGAATTAAACTGTGACAGAACGGGAGGAACAACTGCCGCGCCCAGCAGGACGACGTAGGCCCAGACTGCGGAATATAGCCTGCCGGTCTGGAGGGCGAAGAAACTGAGCGCGAGCAGCGCCAACCCGCCCACCAGCGCGAACACGACTATCTGGGAGTCTTCTGTGCCTTCCGTGAGGGCAGGCCAGGCGACCAGATACACCCAGCCTGCATACAGCACGACGTTGATCCAACTGAGGATGAACAACCCGATGGCGCGATAGTAATCGCTTGGGTTGTCGGAGTAATCGTATTGCAGGCGAAATAAGTTGCCGATGCGACTAAGCATAGCTGGCCCCTTCCATTTGCCTGCCTGGCCGGCCAAGCCGGATGGCGGCGTGCTCCGCCCCAAGCGACTGGCTCAATTCAGACAGCGCCATTTGCAGCAGGTCGTCGACGCTCTCCGCGCTCTGGAACCGGGCAACCAGTTCGCTGATGCGCTGTTCCTGTGCAGTCGTTTCCTGTGCTTCTTCGAGCAGACGAGCGTTATCGAGGCTGAGCGCGAGACGCTGTGCGACCGCCTGCACCATTTCCACCGTTTCGGCCTCGGCCTGTCCGGGCTCGGGTTCAACCTCAATCGCGCCGATGACCTGACCGCGAAGAATGACCGGCACGGCGACGGTTTCCCGGTCGCCCTGCACAAGACGTACCGGCTGACGGTTCTGGCTGGCCTCGATCAGCGCCTGCGACCAGTCGGTCTGGTTGGAAAGCCGGTTGTGCTCCAGTGTCAGACCCGTGACGCCGCGCCGTCCGTTCAGGAAGTCCTGCCAGCCGCTGCGCGTCAGTTCGTGGCTAAGGCGCTCGATTTCACGGCGATTGATCTCTGCTTCAAGCCGCAGGCGCTGGTTTTCCGTCATGATCTGCGCCTGTTCTTCCGCTTGCCTGATGATGCGCGTCACCGCTTCAAGCGCGCGTGTGAACTGAACGAGAACGCGCAGGTCGTCCTCGCGGAAGGCTTCTGGCGTTGTGCTGTGGACGTCGATCACGCCGAGGATTGCGTCGCCGTCGCGGATCGGCGCGGTCATCTGTGCCTGCGAGTCCTTGAAATAGACGTCCAACCCTGTGCGTAACCGCCGGTCAGG
>QGUR01000389.1 GCA_003242205.1 Chloroflexota bacterium
CAAATGGTATAACAAACCCCTAATCTTTACCAAGCGGTTATCGACTCTATCTGCAAGCTGTGCCGCGAAAGCCCGCGGGACATTTAAGCAGGGGACGCGCAGGCACCCGGCCCGCTGCTGATCCAGAACCATGCCCTGCTGCAAACGCTGACCGTGTCATCTCCCGAACTCGATTGCCTTGTTGACGCGGCGCTCTCGGCAGGCGCGCTCGGCGCGAAACTTTCGGGCGGCGGGCGCGGCGGCAATATGATCGCGCTGGTCACGCCATCTACAGCCCGCGCGGTCAGGCAGGCGCTCATGCGCGCAGGCGCAGCGCGCGTCTTCGAAACGACAATCGCCTGAAAGGATTGTGGTCGTGCTGACGTTCGTCAAATTCGGCGGCTCGCTGATCACCGATAAACGCCGGGAGCAAGCCTATCGCCAATCGGTCGTCGAGCGGTTGGCTAGCGAGATTGCCGTCGCAAGGTCCGCCAAACCGGACCTGCAACTCCTGCTCGGACATGGCAGCGGCTCGTTCGGCCATGTCGCGGCCCGGCGTTTCGGCACGCGCGACGGTGTTCACACGCCGGAACAATGGCGCGGGTTTGCCCATGTGGCGACAGTAGCGTCGGAGCTTAGCCAGCGCGTTGCCACCACACTCGATAACGCAGGCGTGCCTGTCTGGCGACTCCAGCCCTCGGCATCAGCCCGGAGCGAGGATGGCCGGTTAATTTCGATGGCGCTTGAACCCATCCACGCCGCTCTGGCGCATGGCCTGATCCCGCTGGTTCATGGCGATGTATCGCTGGATACCGTGCGCGGCGGCACGATTATTTCGACCGAAACGATCTTCTTCTATCTGGCACAGGAATTGCCGGTGAGCCGTATCCTGCTGTTGGGCGAGGTTGAAGGCGTGTACGACACAGCGCAGACCGTCATTCCACAGATCACACCGGGCAATCTGTCTGCCGTGGAAACGGCCCTCGGTGGGGCCGAAGGTACAGATGTGACCGGCGGCATGGAGGCCAAAGTACGCGCCATGGTCGCGCTCGTCGAACGCCTGCCACAGCTCACGATCCGCATTTTCGACGGACGCCAGCCGGGATTGCTCACGGAAACGTTGCTGGAACGCGCCACCCCCGGCACGCTCATCCATGCCGGCCAGTAGCCACACCTCGACTTACCATTGCCGGGTTTCGATCAGGCGATCAGCGGCGCGATTGGCGGTATAGACAAGACACGTGATCGCAAGCCCCGGCGCAATACTGACCCAGGGCGCAGCGCGAAACGTGACGCGCGCCTCGTAGAGCATCGCGCCCCAGTCCGGCACGCCGAGATCGCCCGCCAGCCCGAGAAAGCTCAATGCCGCGCTGTTGAGAACCGCATAGGCGAAGGTGACGCCGGCATAAGCTGCGATTGCAGGCGCGGCGTTGGGCAAAACGTGGCGCGTCATGACCCACCAGCCGGTTCCACCGGCGGCTCGTCCGGCGCTGACGAACGGAAGCGCCTGCACCTCAATCGCCGCCGTCCGCGCAACGCGCGCCACCTGCGGAATCAGCGCTGCGCCGGTTGCCAGCGCCACCTGCTGCAAGCCAACGCCGAGCAACGTGACGACGACGAGCGCCAGCAGCAAAGCCGGAAACGCCAGCCATGCATTGATCACCGCCAGCAGCGCCGCGTCGATTCGCCCGCCCGCTGCCGCCGCCAGCATGCCCATACCAACGCCGGGCAGCAGCGCGACAACCGTCGCCAGTGCTGCGGTGTACAGGGTGCGCTGCCCGCCATGCAGCACGCGGCTGAGGACGTCCCGCCCCAGCGCGTCCGTGCCGAGCAGGTGTCCGGCTCCCGGCGGCTGGAGCGCTTCGCCGGGATTAGTGGCCATCGGATCATACGGCGCGAGCAGCGGCGCAATCAGAATGACAATGACCAGCGCAAGAGATAAGAGCAACCACGGTTGTTTCACACGCGCACTCGCGGGTCGAGAAGCCGGTTCAGCAAATCGGCAACCGTGTTGACGGCGACATACATGACGGCAGTCAGCATGACAACGCCCTGCACGACCGGATAGTCCTGGCGCAGCGTCGCGTCGAGCAGCAATCGCCCCAGACCGGGCCGCACAAACAGCGCTTCCGTGATGACCACGCCACTGAGTAAAAAACCGGCCTGCAAAGCAATGACGGTGGTCACCGGCAGCAAACCGGCACGCAGGACGTGGCGCAGCCAGACGTGGCGTTCGGGAAGGCCCTTGGCGCGCGCAACCCGCACAAAATCGGCCCCGGCCGCCGATTGCACGGAATGCTGAACGACGCGCGCGACACCGGTCGCCGTGTGGAAACCCAGAACCGCCGCCGGCAAAATCAACTGGCTCAGCCGCCCCGCCCCGCCGGACGGCAGCAGCGCCAACTGTACGGTAAATACATAAATGGCAAGCGTGCCCGTCCAGTAGATCGGTGTACTCAGGCCCAGACTGATGGCAAACCGCGCTGCGCCACCAACGATTCGCCAGCCGGGCAAAGCGGCTGCCAGCCCTAACCCTAGCCCCAGACCAATAGCAACCGCCAGCGCAGCCCCCGCCAGCGTGATCGTCGGTCCCAGGTTAAAGGCGATAAGCTCGCTGACAGACTGACCACTATTCAGCGATTCGCCGAGGTCGCCACGCAAGAGGCCAGCCAGAAAGCGTATATATTGCACCGTCCAGGGATCGTTGAGGCCGAGCGCGTCCCGGCGCGCCTGAATAGCAGCAGCATCCGCCCCGGAGTCCATCAGTTGCGCTGCGATAGCGTCGCCCGGCAGCAACCGCAGGGCGATAAAAGCCGCAGTCGCCGTCAGCCAGACAACGATCGCAGCCCATAAAATGCGGCGAACCAGCGGCACGATCAGCCTCCGGCAACCTGCAGGTTATTCAGCAGCGGATACCATCCGTAGGCATCGAACGCAAGCTCGGACAGCGAAGCGCTAACCGCATTCAGATTGACGTAATCGCGCACGGGCAGGATCAGCGCTTCTTCCATGATGAGCCGCTGCGCCTGCGCGTACAGGTCACGCCGGGCATTCGGATCAAGTTGCCTTCGCGCTTCTGTCAGCAGCATATCGAGATCGGGATTGCTGTAGTTAGACCAGTTGAAGGGGGCGTTGCTCATGAAATATTCGTCGAGCAGCGCCGGATCGACGCCAAACGAATAATAAGCCACGAGGTTGTATTCCCCCTTTTCCACTTCTTCAAGCAATGCGCCGCGCGTGGGAACCGGCTTCAAATTGACGCGGATGCCCAGTGTGCGCCACTGATCCTGCAACAGTTGGGCAACTTCCGGTATCTTGCCCCACGGCGGCACGATGACGTCAATCGTCAGGTCAACGCCGGCAAAGTCGAGATAGCCGTTATTGTCGTTGTCGGCATAGCCCGCCTGATTCAGCAACGCCAGCGCCTGCCCCGTGTCATTGGCATAGGCATTGATAACTTCGCGGTTGTAGTAAAGCGTGTTTGCCGATAACGGCCCCCACGCGATCGGCGAGAAGCGCTGGAAGACCGTGTCGGCAATCGCATTACGGTTGGCGCCATAGAGCAGCGCCCGCCGCACAGCCAGATTGTCGGTCGGATAGCGAGCTGTATTGATAATGAACTGCAATGGCTGTCCCGGCACGGCCACCGGATTGATGCGAATATCGGCGTTGCCGGTCAGGACACGTGCGTCGATCGGCGGCAACTCGCCCATCACCTGCGCTTCGCCGCTCTCAATCGCCAGCGAGCGGGATGCCTCGT
>QGUR01000390.1 GCA_003242205.1 Chloroflexota bacterium
TGGGATGCCTATCCCGGCAGGAAAGCCCTGGTATTCCGTAGGTTAGCTTTCTTGTTTGAAACTCCCGGCCGATACTTGGGGCTGCGGGATGCGAGCGGCCTCGCCCTTCCTGTAAGTCACCCCCTCGTTCATTCCTCAATCGTTCGCGTTACGCCGGTTGGCGCGCCAGCCTGAGTGATGGAGAAAACCTGTGCCTGAGAACACGCCGCGGTTGCGTCTCTTTATGATCCGCTACCGGCACAACCATGAAGTGATCGACATCACTGGCAGAGGCGAAAACGCCAGGGATGCTTTCGAGCGCTATCTGGCGCGCATGGTCAGTTGGGGCAACAACGCCAGAGATTACCAGTTCATCAGCGCCTGGCAGATGCCGGATCAGAACGCGCGCGAAGAGCGTTAGGCGTCTCCGAAGGAAGGTAAAGGAGGTGGCATGCCTCGCGTGCTGCACGATCCGAATTTCACATTTCAGGACGCCCGGCAAATTTCCGGCGTTGTCGATCTGCAGGTGTTCCGGCGCTGGGACGAGACCATCGTGGTGGTCGTGTCCGAACTGATCCACGGCGACGGTAGCGGAGCCAACAGTGGCGCCAGCGCGACCGACGGCATCGCAGCCATTGCGACGATGGTTTTCAATGAGCTGGGCTTCGATTTCGACTACCTGATCGAGCACTATCCAGCGCACGGAGCCCTCCTCGATCTGGCGCGTTCAAACGCACAACAGCGCGAGGTTCACGAGCAGTTCTACATCATTTCGCTGGTGTGGAACGACGGCGCACGCCGGTATGAGATTAATCCGCACGCCGACACGTGGGCGTGGAAGCAGATCAGCCGGGCCGATGCCGAAAAGATCATTGGCGAGCCGTTTATCCTCGGCCCTGCCGGCTGAACGCGAACGCCAGCGGCAAAATCTGCCCGAAAGCCATAGCAAAGTTTGTATCTGGCTGAAAGTTCTGGTATAACAGCCGAACCTTACGGGCTAGATAAAGGCGTCAGGTATGACACAGGGACGGACGACCGGCGTGGTCAAGTGGTTCAACGCAGAAAAAGGCTTTGGCTTCATCACGCCCGACGGACAGGAAAAGGACGTATTCGTACACTTTTCAGCAATTGCGGACACAACCGGCTATCGCAGCCTCAATGAAGGCGACCGGGTCGAGTTCATGGTCGCGCAGGGACAGAAGGGCCTGGAAGCAAAAGAGGTGCGCCGGGTCTAGTCTTTCCCGGCAAGCGCCTGTATAACGGGTTTCACCAGAGAAATCAACAAAGTCCCTCGCCGCAAACGGGCAGAGGGACTTTTTATTGCGCCGGACAATCAGGAATATCAGCCAACCCCGCCACGTGTCGAACCGCGCAGCCCAACTCAGGCTTACGCCAGCGCTTTATCGCTTTTCGACGGCCTGTGCCGGCAGATTCTCGACACGCACGCAGGCGCTTGGCACTACAAAAACCGGGCGCCGCGCCAGTTCCAGCACTTTGGTCGTAACGCTGCCGAACAGCCAGCGTCCCAGACCCGAACGGCCATGTGTCGAAATGACGATGGCATCTACGTTCTGCTCACGGGCTACATCGACGATCACCTCTGCCGGATGGCCGATACGCACTTCGTAGGTCACCTCACGCCCTCGCATTTGAAGGCGGTCGGCCACACGCTGCAGATAGGCATTGGCCTGCGGCATCAGGTTATCGACGGCGTCCTGATAATCGGGAATAGACGTACGCACAAGCGGCATCATGCTTGGGCCGTACGCGGGCAGATCATCCAGTTCCACGGCCGTGACCAGTGTGATCTGGCCCTCCGGATCGACAATTTCCTGTGCATACTCGAGTGCGGCTTCCGCCAGCGCTGAACCGTCCAGGGGAACCAGCACATGTTTGAGCATGGTTTACGCTTCTCCTCGCATTTCGGTTCTTTCCCCTATTTTGCGCGAAGCGCCCCCGCCGATGGTCATGGGCGATCCGGAACAAACCTCACCACCCTGCCCCTCTCCAAAACGTATCGTTCCGTTACGGAAAGGTGCAGGGTGTGAGGCTTTAGAGCACATCCCGCCGTGTGACTTCCCAGCAGGCGACGAGCGCAAACAGTACGCCGCCCACGAAGCCAATAGCCAGCGCCACCGAGGTAGCCGTCATGCCGTACAAGGTATGCTGGATCGAGACCACCGGCTGCGTCCATGGATAGTACGGCGCAAGCTCCCTGGAATTCAGCAGCACAAAGTTGACAACCGTAGCCACGATACCAACCGCGCTGGCGACCGTGAAGCTGCGCCATCGCATACTGACCCAGGTATGAATGGCGATGATCAGCCATGCTGCGAAAAAGATGCCGGAGACGATTGAGGGGATTTTGTCCCACGGAACCGGCGCACTGTAATCGATGGCCGGTTGCAAGCCGGATGCCTGCACGATCAGGCCGCTTAGCAGCGCTCCGGCAACCAGAATCAGCGTGCTCAGGCCGACGATGCCGAAGTTGATGACCTGTTTGGCCATATAGATGCTCCAGCGCGGCAAGGGCAGCGCATACAAATGCTTCCAGGCGCTGGAACCATGATCCACGCCGCTCACTAGCGCAGTTTCCAGCGTGACATATAACGGCAGCATCAGGAGGCCCCACATACTGGCACAGTTCCGCAGCAGCCAATCCCAGATATTGAAGTCATCGCCGCTGACCATACTTTGCCCGGCGCGTAGCAAGATCAGCAGGTTTAAAAGCGCTACCGCCAGCGGCGCGATAAACAGCATCGCCAGCGCAAGGGTGCGCTTCAGCTTCAAGATTTCAGCGCTTAAGGCACGGATGAAGTACGTCATGCGTGGCTCTCTCCAGTCAGGCTCAGGAAAATGTCTTCGAGCGAACGCTGTTGCAGGCTCAAGTGATGAACCGCAACGCCTCGCGTCACCAGATAGCGGTTGAGTTCGGCGGCATCGGTCGCGTTGTTGGCGTCCACATGGATGACACCGTTGGGCGAACCCTGAACGACATAGCCAGCTTCGCGCAGCAGGCCAAGCGCCGCCTCGGTCTGATCGACGCCGACCGCGAGATGAGGCTCGCGCAGCGCCCGCAGTTCGTCCAGACTACCCTGAAACATCAGGCGTCCGCGATGGATGATGCCGATGGCATCGGCGACCTGCTCCACCTCGCTGAGCAGATGGCTCGACAGAAAGACCGTGATCCCATACCGGCGTGGAAACTCACGGATCAGGTCGCGAATTTCGTGGATGCCCGCCGGGTCCAGCCCGTTGGTGGGTTCGTCCAGAATGAGAAGTTCAGGTTCCCCCAACAGCGTGAGCGCCAGCGCAAGGCGCTGCTTCATGCCCAGCGAATACTGGCTGACGCGCCGGTCGGCGACATCCTGCAGACGCACGATATCGAGCACGCGGCTGATCTGCTCGCGCGGCGCGCCAAGAAGCCGCCGGGTGACTTCCAGATTTTCCCGGCCTGTCAAATGGCCGTAGAGCGATGGCGCTTCAACCAGCGCGCCGACGCGTCGCAGCGGGGAGCGATCGTTGCGACGTAACGGTTTGTCCAGCAGGCAAATACGCCCCGCGTTCGGCTGGATCAGGCCGAGCAACATACGGATGGTGGTCGTCTTGCCCGCGCCATTGGGGCCGAGAAAGCCATAGACTGCCCCCCGGCGCACCGCCAGATTAACGTCATTCACGGCGGTGATCGAACCGAAGCGACGGCTCAGTTGGTGGGTTTCAATAGCGAGTGATTGCATGGACACCCTTCCTT
>QGUR01000078.1 GCA_003242205.1 Chloroflexota bacterium
ATGCTGGGCGTCGCGCGCGCGCTGGCGAACGCGCTGTCGTTGCGCCATCCGTCTTACCTGCGGATGCTGGCTCAGGGCACGAGTCAGAACGTGGTCGCGCGCATTGCGCCGGCGGGCGAAATCAAAAGGCGCGTGTTTCTCGTCGCCCACCTCGATACCGACAAGGCCCGGCGCATGACGCGCCTGCCGCTCCCCGGCGCGGCGCGGATCGCTAGCACAACCGGCATTGCGCTTGCCGGGCTGGCGGGTGTGACCATGCTGGCGGGCGCGCTTACCGGACGCCGGCAGCGTACCAGCATCCAGTGGCTGGCGTCTGCCGCCTGTGGCTTTGGCGCTGCCGCACTTATGGCTGATGAAGCGCAAGCCCCGGTCGCCGGCGCGAACGATAACGCATCCGGCGTGGCGGTGCTCCTCGGGCTGGCGCAGGCGCTGGCCGCGCAGCCGTTGAACGAAACCGAGGTCATTCTGTTGTTCACCGGCTGTCACGCGGCCGGGGCGGTCGGGCTGCGGAGCTATCTGGGGCGTTTCGCGCCGCCGCGCTACAACACCTACTGGATTAACGTGGCGCTGGTCGGCGCGGGACGGCTGTGTTATGCCACCCGCCAAGGCCTGAGCGAGTTCACATCGTACCGTCCTGCGCCCCGAATTACGGCGCTGGCGGCGCGGATCGCGCGCGAGCATCCCGAACTGGGCGTCAGTGGCCGGGATCTCGACATCGTGGACGAGGTCGCCCCGCTGATCCAGCACGACTACGAGGCGATCGGCATCTATGGCTATGATGATCAGGGCAATCCGGCGTTGTGGCACGATCCGAATGACACGACAGCGGCCCTCGACCCGGATATGCTGACGCGCGCCGCTCGTTACACACTGGCATTGGTTCAGGCGCTGGACGCCAGCGAATCGTCCGTTCTTCCAACGACGCTCTAATGTTGCCGGTGTATAATTAGGGCCGTATGGGGATGTGTAGTTTCGATGTGGCATGCTGCCCGGCGAGTAGCGAGAAGGCGCACTGTGCAGGACGCGAAAACCGGGCGTGAAGGTATGTTGCAGACCCAGGTGCGACTCCTGGCATCTCCACTAAAATGCGCCTTCCTGGGAATAGAGCGTTTAGGCCCGCTTTTCGGCGGGCTTTTTTGTTTCTCCGCCCGGATGCCGTGGAAAGGCGCTTGTTTCATTGCTTTTCTGGCGGTTTGCGGTTTAATGTGGCTGCGATGACAGGTTGTGAGTTGTTGCAGTGGTGGGGCCGGTAGAGTCGATGCGATCCCTGTTGCTTTGCCTCATAATTCTCTTCGGCGTTGGAATGCAGGCCACGTCCGCACAGACGGAGGTATCGGCGCTCGACTGGATTCCGGCCGGTTTTGAAGGTTTCCTGCGCGTCGATCTGGCTGATCCCGATAGGACGCTGCTCGAACTGAACCTCGCCTACTACGCCGCGTCCTATATTCAGCCGCTGCGCGTCAACGCGGCGCAGCAGCGCAGACTCGAAGACTTTTTCCCGGTCGACTTCTTTGATGTCGAAGGCGTTTCGTTTCAGGACGTCATTCTGCCGTGGCTGAGCGGCGAACTGGTCGCGGCTTACCGCGCTTTTGACGACCGGTTCCGCGTGTCGCTCGACGATCTGCTGTTGATCCTGCCGGCCAAGGACTCGTTTGCGGCGGCAGCGGCGCTCAGCCGGATTGTCGCCGAACAGGATTTTGCCGAGCGCGACAGCTATCGCGGGACGCCGATTGTCATTGGCGACCGGACGGCGATGGCGTTTACGCCGGCGGCGGTGCTGGTTGGCCCGCGCCCGTTGCTGGAGCAGGCGATTGACGCGCAGGCGGGCGAGCGCGAGCGCCTGATCGACACCGAAGGCTATGCGGCGACGGCGCTGGAGGGCCGCGCGGCCGTTCATGCCTACATCGACGGCGAGGCTGCGCTGCGCGCCCTGAGCGTAGCGCTTCAGGGCGATAGTTCCGCCACGCCGCTGCTGGAGGCGTTCGGCGATGCCTTGAGCGCATACGACGGCGGCGCGTTTGGGACTGCGTTGCTGACGGGCGCTGTCGATGGCCTCAGCATTTCCCTCGGCACGGATACGTTTCGCAATACCGTCAACACGACCATTCGTCTGAAAACGGATGTAGCCTCGGAAGCAGGTCCGGTGGTGGATGACGCGGTGCTGAATTTCATCCCCCGCAGCGCCATGCTGGTGCAGAGCGGCAGCAGCGCAAACACGGCCTTCTATAACACGCTGCTGACATTGCCACTGACAGGGTTTACCGCCAACCTGCTGGGCGGGTTTGTGGCCAATCCGGCTGCGGCACAGCCCGCTATCGAAGCAACGCCCTCGCTTCCGACCGCCGACGATCTCAAGGCCGCCGTCGATGGATTTCTGACGGCGCTTGAAACTGGTCGTAATTTCAGTGTCGCCGACGATCTGGTCGCGCATCTGGACGGCAGCTATGCCTTCGCGCTCATCCCCAGGCCCAACGATCCCGATCCGCTGACGGGCGCGCGCTACGATATGCTGCTGGTCACGCGGGTGTCAGACGCGGCGGCTGCGCTGGACGGCGCGAGCCTGCTGGCGCAGTCGGTGTTCGCGGTAGATGCCAGGGCTTTTGAGGATGCCACAGTCGGCGACGAGTCGTTCAGGACGCTTTATATCGAGCCAATCGGCGTTCCCCTGCTGCAGCTTGGCACGGTTGACGGGATGCTCGTCGTAGGAACGGGTAACGCAGTCGAGCAGGCGGTGCGCGCCGGGCGCGGTGACAATCGTCTGGTGAACGTGCCGCGGTGGCAAAACGTCAGCCGCGATGGTCAGCCAGCGTTGTATGTCGACCTGAACGCTGTTTACAGCACATTCTTTGGGGCGCAGAGCGGCGGTGCGGTTTCACAGGGCATTGGCCAGCTCGGCATCAGGGTTCAGGATCTGGGCGCTGGCCTTTACCAGATCGACGCGACGGTGACATTGCCCGAAACGCTCTAGGCAATCACGCAGCTCGGCGCATAAGTTCGGCAAAAGTGACCTAATACCATCTTTGTTTTGAAAGAAAGAAGTGCGTTACACTCCGGTTGTTGTGTGCTCTCGCACGAGCAGATTCGCTCATATTTAGGAGGTCTGAAGATATGAATCGATACATTCGTTTGTCGGCGGCTCTGGCGCTGCTGATGCTGGCTCTGATCCCCACCTTTGCGGTTTCCGCTCAGGATGGCATCGAGACAGTCTGCCTCGTGACCGACATCGGTCGCGTCAACGACGGCACGTTCAACCAGTATGCCTATGAAGGCATGATGCGGGCTGTTGAAGACTTCGATCTGGACAGCACTTTCATTGAAACGCAATCACAGACCGACTACCAGACCAATATCGAAACCTGCCTTCAGGAAGGTTACGAGGTCATCATCACGGTCGGCTTTTTGATTGCGGACGCGACTGCCGAGGCGGCTGCCGCGAATCCGGATGTGTATTTCATCGGCGTTGACCAGGTCAATGAAGACCCTGAAAACCTGCCCAACTATGTGGGTATCCAGTTCCGTGAGGATCAGGCGGGCTTCCTGGTCGGCGCGATGGCCGCGCTGATGACCGAGACGAACGTGATCGCAGGCGTATATGGCATCGACGTGCCGGCGGTTGTCAAGTTCCGTCATGGTTTCGAGCAGGGCGCGCGTTACATCAATCCCGACATCGAAGTTCTGGGCGTCTACATCGCCAGCTTCACCGCTCCGGATCTGGGCGCGGCGGCTGCAGAGCAGTTCCTCGGTGAAGGCGCGGACGTCATCTTTGGCGCGGGCGGTTCGACTGGCTCCGGCGGTACGCTCTACGCGGCGCAGAACGGCGCATATGTCATCGGCGTCGATCAGGACGAATACTTCACAACCTTCGGCGGCGGTGAAACTCCCGGCGCGGAAAACCTGATCACCAGCGCGGTCAAGCGGGTCGACAACGGCGTTTACAACATGATTGAACTGCTGGTTAACGGCGAACCGCTGCCCGAAGACGGCATCTACATGCTGGAAGCCGCCAATGACGGTATCGGCTTTGCTCCGGCGCATGACGCCGACGTGCCTGAAGAAGTCACCGAACGGATTCAGGAAATCTACGAAGCCCTGAAGGATGGCAGCCTGGATACCGGCGTTGATCCGCTGACCGGCGCGCTGCTGGAAGAGGCGGAAGCGACGGAAGAGGCGACCGTCGAGGCTGACGAGGAGTAAGCTGTAGCCCTCGCTTTCTCCCTCAAGGAGAATTCAGGGGCGACCGGAATCACAGCGGGCAGGGAATTATTCCCTGCCCGCGTTTGTTTTCGCTGGTTGCTGTCGATACCGCTCGCGTCAGCGCGCGTATTCCACGGCGCGCGTTTCGCGGATGACCTGTACCTTGATCTGGCCCGGATACTGCATGGTTTCTTCGATCTTGCGGGCGATGTCCCGCGAGAGCCGCAGCGCCGCAAGGTCGTCGATGGCTTCGGGCCGCACGATAATGCGGACTTCACGGCCTGCCTGCAGCGCGTAGCTCTGTTCGACGCCGTCAAAGCTGGTGGCGATTTCTTCGAGCATCTTCACGCGGCGGATGTACGATTCGAGGCTTTCACGCCGCGCGCCGGGTCGCGCGCCCGAAATGGCGTCGGCGGCTTCGACGATGTACGACTCGATATATTCCTGTTCGACTTCGTGGTGGTGGCTTGCAATCGCGTTCACGACGCGCGGGTTCAACCCGTAGCGCTTGGCGAACTCCGCGCCGATCATGGCGTGGGTTCCTTCCACCTCATGGTCGATGGCCTTGCCGAGGTCATGGAGCAGGCCGCCGGTCTTGGCGACCATGACGTCCGCGCCCAGTTCGGCGGCGATCATACCGGCGATATGCGCGGTTTCAATCGCGTGGGCATGCTGGTTCTGGCCGTAGCTGGTGCGGAATTTCAGCCGGCCCAGCAGCTTGATAATTTCGGGATGCAGGCCATGGACGCCGGTTTCATAAGCCGCCCGTTCGCCTTCCTCGCGGATGACCTGCTCGACTTCGGCGCGGGCGTCTTCGATCAGTTTCTCGATGCGCGCCGGGTGGATGCGGCCATCCATCACCAGCTTGGTCATCGCGCGTTTGGCGACTTCACGGCGCACGGGGTCGAAACTGCTGATCGTGACGGCCTCCGGCGTGTCGTCCACCACGACATCGACGCCGGTCGCCAGCTCAAACGCGCGGATATTGCGCCCGTTGCGCCCGATGATACGGCCCTTCATTTCATCGCTCGGCAGCGAAACAACGCTGACCGCAATCTCGCTGACGTGCTCGGAGGCGAGCCGCTGGACGGCCAACGAGATCACTTCCCGCGCCCGGTTGTCGGCTTCTTCGTGCGCTTCGGCTTCCACCTGCCGGATGATGCGGGCCATATCGTTGCGGGCTTCCTGCTCAACAGTCGCCAGCAGTTCCGCCCGCGCTTCTTCGGCGGTCATCTGGGCGATACGCTGCAATTCCTGCATGCGCTCTTCTTCGAGTTTCTGGAGCGCGTTCTGCTGGCGGTCGAGCTGGCTCTGGCGTTTGTTCAACTGCTGCTCGCGCTGTTCCAGCCGTTCATAGCGCTTGTCCAGATCTTCGCGGCGGCGCTGCAGGCGCTCGTCCTCCTTGTCCAGTTCGCGGCGGCGGCGCTGCATGGTTTCGTTCGCTTCTTCGACCAGCATGCGCGCCTTGTTTTCGGCTTCGAGTGTGATATTCGCCGCCTGTGCCTTCGCTTCATTCGTAATGTTGCGGGCTTCTTCTTCCGCCAGCAGCCGCCGGTTTTTCCCCTGCGAATTCTGGTAGTAGGTCAGGCCCAGATAGCCCGCAATCACGCCGACGGCGAGGCCGATGGCGATCCCTACAATCAAGGTGTCCATCTTTTCAGCGGCTTGCTCCCGCATTGCGGGAGACCGGCCGCCTTCCTCCTTTCCTTACCCGGTTATAGATGGCATGTTTTCCTGCATAAGTGTTTGTCTTTCAGGCTCTTAATTTCACCCGGTTACTCGCCGTACCAGTCAGCTTCGTCGTCCGGGCCCTCGCCGGCGAAATAATCTGGATCATCGCGTTCCAGTTCCTCGATAAACTGCTCGATCGCCGAACGCGCGTCGCTGTACGAAAAGCCCCGACGCTGAAGAAAGCCATTGAGTTTGACCCGAAAATCGCGCTTACTGAGGCCGCGGAGGCGGCGAATCTGGCTCTGCGCTGCGCGGTAAGCGGCGTCGTCGTTGTCCTGTTCTGCCAGCACTTCGGCAATCACCCGGTCGGGGACGCCTTTCTGCCGCAATTCGTAACGCAGCGCTCGGTCGCTGCTGGGCTTGAACTGGCTGCGATTTTTAACCCAGAATTCCGCGAAGGCCCGATCATCGAGATAACCCAACTGGCGTAGCCGTTCCATGGCTGCGTCGATCACCGGGTCGGGCACGTCCTTGTCCCGCAGGTTGCGGCGAACTTCCTGCTCGCTGCGCGGGCGGTAGGCGATGAAGCGGGCAGCGCGGTCAACCGCGCGCACGATTTCGTCGTTCGTACGCAGCGCGTCGATCTCCGCCTCGGTCAGAACCTGCCCTTTGTGAAGCCGCGCGGCTTCGTCGAGTGACAGGCTGAACGCGTAGTCACCGTCGACGAACACGTTGACGCGCTTTTTGTCGCGCTTCTGTACCTCAAGCGCCGTGATGACTCCTCGTTCCATGTGCTTCCGCCTGACATGCTACCTGCAGGCTTGCGGTTCAGTCGCCGGGCCGGGCCGACTGAATCACAAAGAGCCGTGTTCGGGGACGAAACCACGGCTGGGCGACGACTGCTCAATCTGGCAGGATACTGCGCCGCGCGTCTGCGCGAGATAACCGTTGATCGGTAGCTTATCCGCAAGTGGCCCGTTGCTTCAACGCGCTTTCGGGCAAAAGTTCGCTACTGGTTTGACCTATTCGCACTCCGCTATGTAACGCACTTCTGGTCGAGCGTTCCACGGCTCGACGGCGGCACAATCATCACGTCTGCCCAAGGGCAGGTCCATAGTCGAAACAGTCAGTCAATGGCTTATAACCAGCCCAACAGTGGCTTTGTCGAAAGCCCTTACAAACACTGCTCGTTGCAGCTAATACATTTATCATTATGCATATTTCGTGGCCTTTGCACAACGGGCGTTTTGTGCATCTTTGCCGCTGATCGGACAGGCCGATACAATTTTCGTGCGAGTGGCGCGGCGAACGCGCCCGGCAACCGCAGGACGACGAAAATCGCGTATGGCAAAAACGAAACGGGTGCTGGTGACCGGCGGCGGCACTTTTCTCGGAGACAACATCGCCGCTGCATTACTGGCGGAAGGGGCCGAAGTGACGCTTCTGGTGCGTCCGGGGGCTGAAGACCGGCTTGGCCCGCTGGCCCAGCGCACACGCTGGTGGACGGCGGATGTCTGGAATCCGGGCAGCCTGAAAGGGCGCGCGCGCAATCAGGATACGGTGATACATACCGTCGGCAGCATGATTGCCGATCCGGCCAAAGGGCTGAGCCACGACACGCTGAATTTTGTTTCGGCCCGCAACGTCGCCAACATGTGCGTCAGTGGCGGCGTGACGCGCATGGTGCTGATCAGCGCGGTCAGCGCACCGTGGGTTAGCCGCCAGTACATTCGCTCGAAGCGCGAGGCCGAGCGCTATATTAGCCGTGTCGGCCTGCGCCCGACGATTATTCGCGCGCCTGTGGCCTACATGCGCGGCAAGCGGCGCGGCGTGTTCTACCGCTTTCTGTCGCTGGTCGGCGCAACGCCGCCGTTTTCATGGACATGGCTGGGCCGGGTCGCGCCCATGCCAATCGACGTGCTGGCGCGAGGGGTGGCGCGCATCGCGCTCGATGATGAGGCGACGAAGCGCATTTATTACGCGCGCGACCTTCGCAAACGCAACCGCCCCGACGAACTGAACCGCCCGTTGCCGGTTAATCTGGACGACACACAACCTTTTCGCCCGCAAGCCAGCGGTTTCCACCTGCTGGATGAGGACGTGCCTTTCGGCTGGACACCGCCCATGAACCACGACCGCTAGAACGCGCTTTTCTGATAACCGAAGCGGTCGTTAAAAAACTGTGGGTTGTCGTTGCGCCATCGAGGATGAGCGCTGGCGTTTGCTGCTTTCGAGCTGCCGCAGCCCGGCGACCGGCTACGGCGTCTATTCGCCTACGATAAAGCGGGCGGTGGTGCGGTAAGCAAGTTGGTCATCTCTGGCGGTTGCGCCGGGCGGGAGCACGTCCAGATCGACGTACATGCCGCCGCAGGAATAGGCTTCGTCGAGCGCGTCGCCTGTCTGGTAAATTTGCAGGCGCAGGCGGGCCTGCTTGAAGCGACCGGCGGTGACGGTGAAGGTCTGCTTTGCTGCCCGGCTGCCGACGATCAGGCTGGTTTCCTGAGCAGTCGCGGGCTGGCCGTTCAACACCGACAGACGCAGCAGCACGTCGAGCGAGCCGGTGTCGCGCGCCTCGCCCGAAGCCGGGGCGAAACCGACAGTGATCGTGGCCGGTTTATCGGCGACTAGCGCGGCGAGGGCTGCCAGCACGACCTCGCGCTCGACTATACGCTGGCGGGCGGGTTCTTCCGGGGCCGGTTCGGGGTTCTGGCCGTCGCTTTCCGGCAGCTCGCTCACCGCAAGCTGTCCCAGTTCGGTCAGGCGATATTGCTGATCGCCATCGAGGACGAGATACCCTTTGGTCACAAGGCGGCGAATAGCCTTGCCAAAGCCCCGTTCGCTCAGTCCGGTGCTCTGGATGATGGCATCGGTGAAGGCCACCGTGTTCCCCAGACGCTTGTAGTAACGAATGATCTCCAGCGCTTCGGGGGGCAGGGTCTTGAGGTAAAACGGCAGTTCCATGTGCATGCGCCTCGTCGGAGCGAGTCCGGCTGATGCTCTGGCAGTATAATGTGGATGACGCCTTTGCGACAACCCGGGCAGCCGCGGCGGTCTGACGCTAAATCGGCTTCATGACGCGATCCGGGCGCAGCCGCTTCATCAGAATGCGCGGGTTTTCCGCGGCCATTTCGTAGACCGCTTCACGCCACGCGGGGATGCGGATTTCTTCCAGCGCCGTGGTTTCATAGCCGGTGCGCTGGAAAGCCTGAATCGTTTCACCCGGCGCGTTTGGCGGCAGCAGAATAAAACCCACTTCGCTTTGCAGCTCTTTGGACGCCTCTTCGACTGCCTCGACCAGCGCCTTGACGACCGGATCGCGCGGGGCATCGGGCGCAAGGTAGAATTCGTCGGCCCGCGTGATCAGGTTTTCTACCTGCCAGCCGATAATGCCGGCCACACGCCCGGCTTGGTCGATAGCCAGCAGATAGCTCTTCTGACCGAACGATAGCATGACGTCCATGCGGCTGACCTGCTTGCCGCTGACCTTGCTGAGAAACTCGGCGATCAGTTCGGCGTTGCCGGGCATGCCTCGCCGGATCGTGATCTCCGTCGTGGCTGAGGGCTGGGCCGGGCTGTCTATTCGCGGCGTGTTCGCCGGCCCCGCGACCGCCCCCAACGCGCGCTGAATCTCGGCCCACCCGGCCTGAACCTGTCGCCATGTTTCGTCAACATGGCCGTCATTGCGAATGATGCGGTCCGCCCGTTGCAGCTTTTCAGCCTGCGCGCGCTGGGCGGTAATGCGCTTGTGCGCTTCTTCGGGCGACAGCCCGCGTTTTTCCACCAGCCGCCGGAGCTGGGTTTCGGGCGCTGCGTCGACCACCCAGATGGTATCCACCGCCTGCGCCAGATCGGTTTCCAGCAGTTTGATCGCCTCGATCACGACGACCCGCTGGCTGGCGCGCGTCACCAGCGTATTGATCGCCTGAAGCACGACCGGATGTGTCAGGCTTTCGAGCGTAGCCAGCGCTTCCGGCACGGCGAAGACGATGCTGCCCAGTTTGGAGCGGTCGATGCGGCCATCGGGCGCGAGGATGAAACGGCCAAACATTTCGACGACCGGTCGGTAGGCGGGAGCGCCCGGCGCCATCGCCTGATGGGCCAGCCCGTCGGCGTCGATGGTATAGGCTCCCAGGTGTTGCAACATCTGCCGGACAACGCTTTTGCCAACGGCGATGTTCCCGGTGAGACCAATCACATATTTGTTCGGCCAGCGACTCACAGCCTGCTCCCTCCGCTGCCTGCACGCATGTTTGTCAATTGTTCGTATTGTAACTTGTTTCCTACGTTGCCGGATGGTTGAAGCATTGAGAACGGCAAACGCCGCCGGTCGCGTGGAGCGATTGGTCTTATTTTCCGGTACTTCCTGGACTGAAGCACTGCGGCTATACTGTTGAGGATCGTTCCCGCTGCCCACTTGATCACAACATGCGACAATCCAAACCCAGCCATACGTTCTGGTCGGTTGCCTTTGGCCATATGACCGTTGATATGTTCAACGGGATGGGGCCGGTGCTGCTGGCCTTTCTCAGCGCGCATATTCTGACGCTATCGAATACACAGCTTGGCTTTGCCATCAGCCTGTACCAGCTTGCGGGCGCGCTCAGCCAGCCGCTCTTTGGCCTGCTGGGAGACCGGACCGGCGGACGGCTGCTGGGTGCGGGCGGCGTCGTCTGGTCGGTGACGTTGCTACTGTCGTCGCTGGTGATCGCTCAGGTCACCCGCAATTATTACCTGATGATCGTCCCCTATGCGCTGTCGTCGCTGGGCAGCGGCGCGTTTCATCCGGTGGGGGCGATGCACGCTTCGGAAGCGAATCGCGAGCGCGCGGCGACCAATACCGGCATTTTCTTCCTCATGGGCCAGATCGGTCTGGCGATTGGCCCGGCGCTGGCCGGCTTTTTGCTCGACCGCTTTGCCAGCCAGAACAACCACGTGTTTGCCGACGCGCTTGGTCCCGTGTTTGCCGGACGGCTACTGGAGACAGGGACCGTCGCTCCAATCATCTCGCTTGGGTTGCTGGCCATACCGTCGGCGCTGTTCATGTTCCTGTCGCTTCCAAATTTGCGGGCGCATCTGGAACGCCGCGCTGCCAGCGCCGCGCACGTGGCTGCGGAAGTCGCCGGTTCGGCCCGGCTGCCCCTTGCGGCGCTCGCGCTGCTGGCTCTGGTGGTCGCCTTGCGCAGTCTGATCAACCCGGCGCTGGCCTCCTTCATCCCGCGCATGTTCCAGCTTAAAGGCTGGGACGCAGCCGCCTACGGATTTGTCACCAGCGCGTTCTGGCTGGGCGGCGGTGTATCTGGCGTGCTTATCGGCAGTCTGGCCGACCGCTATGATAGCCGCTGGCTGGTGGCGATTACCCTGATTCTATCCGCGCCCGCTCTGTTTTTGCTGACGGAGGTCGATGGCCCGGCCGCGATTGTGATGGCGTTGGCGGTCGGCGCGCTCAGCGGCGGCTCTCACAGCCTGCTCGTGGTGCAGGCGCAGAGCTTGTTGCCGGGGCGCAAAGGGCTGGCATCCGGCGCGATCCTCGGCTTCATGTTCTCGACCGGCGCGCTTGGCACGCTGCTGATCGGCGCGTTGTCTGATCGCATCGGGCTGACCAACGCCTTCACCGTCGTCGCCGCCATAACCGTCGTGACCGGTTTTCTGGGGCTGGCGCTGCCGCCCGACAAGCGCCGGGAGCGCGTCGTCGTCACCGCCAAACCCGAAGCGGCGGCATCCAGCGGGGACTGACTTCCCGCTGCTGGCCGTTTCCCCAACCAACTTCTAACGCGATCCGTACGGGATTTGACTAGAAAATATGTTCTACCTCGGCCTAAATAGAGGTAGTTTGCTTTTTGTTATGCGGATAGACGGGGATGCATGGCCACCACGACCGAGCTTGTCTATGCGTTTGTGCGCCAATACATTGAAGAGCACAGCCATGCGCCAAGTTTTCGTGAGATCGGCCGCGCCTGCTATCTGTCTGAATCGACAGTGCGCTATCACCTGAAAAAATTGCGCGATCAGGGGCGAATTACCTACGATCCGGGCAAGGGGCGCACGATCAGCCTGCGTTGAGCCGGGCGCGCACCTCGTCCAGCCAGTCTGGAGACTGCGGATCGATCTGCGTCTTGAATTGCAAGACGCGCCGCGCTACCGCGCTATCGACGTCGCCGTCGTTACGGGCTGCCAGATAGAGCAGATAGCCGGCATAGCGAAAATCGTCGAGCGCGGCGACCAGTGCTGCGCCTGCGGCAATACGAATCTCGGCGTTGCTTTTGATATTGGCGATTTCAAGAAATTCGGCTGTGCTTTCCCAGCCCGGCATCTGATCCATGGTGGTTTCCATCGCCTGCTCGAACGTCAGGTTCCATTGGGCGAGGACCTGCTCGCTTTCTGTCACCAACTGGATCAGGCCGTCGCGTACGGCCTGTGCCCGGCTGTCTGCGGGTTTGCGGGCCAGAACGCCGGCGGTGATCGACCGGATGTCGGCCTCCGTTAGCTCGATCCCCAGAGTTGCCAGAGGCCGGCGGAACTGGCGCAAGAGCAGGGCCAGCAAATCTTCCAGCGGCGCGGACTGTGCAAGACTGGCGCGGTCCGGGCGAACCATGCGCGTGCTCCTCACTTCATCCATGACCAACCACGGCTTTGCCGTTGGCAAGTGTGTAGCGCAGTTTCTCCTCACAAATTTTAGCACCTGCGCCGGCGACCCGCGCCGTTCGCCATGAAGAGGTGATGCTTGACGAGCAAAGCGGCGCGGGATGTCATGCCGGGGCCGGGTTACGGTTCCAGACCTGTCAGCCAGCGCTGTAGCGCCATCAGCGCGCGCAGATTCTGGTCCAGTTCGGCATTCGTCCACGTTTTCAGCTCCACGTCCGCTGCTGCGATGCCCTGCCCATCGGCCCATGATGCTGCCGTGCCGCTGACCGGATAGGCGCTGAAGGCCGAGCCGAAGGCATAGCCCGCCGCTGCGCCGTAAACCGCCGCGACCGCCGCCGAGCCGTGATCGCCGTCGCAGTGGCCCGCGAAGACGCCATTGGCCGCGCTGTGGTAGAAAAGGGCGACTGCCGGGCGCAGTCGCAGGATGTAAGCCGCCAGAGCGCTGGTTTCCGGCTCGGACAGCGGGGCCGGCCCCGGATTGACCGGCTGGTCGCGCCAGACGGCCTCCGGCAGCCAGCCACAGCCCCAGTTGCGGTTCAGGTCGACGCCATTGGCATTGAAGCGGCCTTCCGGCGTGCGCCCGTGTAGCAGGCCGTCCGGGTTGGCGACCGGAATGAGCGCCAGCCGGATACCGGGCAGCACGTCTTCTGGATGTTTTTCAAAGTGGCCGATCAACGCATCGACCAGCGCCACGGTGTTCGCTTCCCAGCCGCCGTGTAGCCCGCCGGTCAAAACGATGGTGCGCTCGCCGTCGCCGAATTCGCGCGCCAAAATCTCGCGCCCTTCGACGGAATAGCCAACCAGAACCCGGCGCTGGCTGCCTGCGCCGGGCGCGCCTTCGAGAGAGATTTCACCTTCAACGCCAGACCATGCCCCGGCAGCGACGCGTGTCAGCAGCGCCGGGTCGAGCGTCGCGGGTGGCGGCGCTTCACCGGGCGTTTGCAGCAGGATCAGCGGCCATGGAGTCGGCGATGGGCGCGGCGTTGAAGTCGCTGTAGGCGGGGCGGTTGCTACCGGGCGCGGCGTTCGCGTGGCCTGAAAGACGATCTGCGGGCGCGGGCTAGGGCTGGGCGACGGCGAAGCGGGTATGCTGGCCGGCGCGGGCGCGCAGGCTGCCAGCCATAGAGCCGCGATGAGGGGTAGGGAGAACAGGAAGCGCACCGGCAATTGTCCAGACGCAAGACGTACATCGCCAGACCAGTTGCATCCGGTAAATACTAACTCAACTCACAACTTCGGTACTCTGCCTGCGTATATGCAATCGGGTATACTCATTTCTGGTTTGCCTGGCCTGAGGAAGGAAGAACTGTGCTCCGTTTGCCGCTACTGATCGCTCTTGTCGCATGTTTCGCGGCAGGGTGCAGCGGCGCCAGCAGCGCGCCGCCCCCGGACCCGCTTGAACTCGTTACCACAGCCGCAGAAAACATCCGGCAGACGGACTCTTTTCGGATGCTGGTTGAGCGCACAGGAGCGCCCTATTACATCGAAACCGATCTTGGCCGGGTGGCTTTTCGCAGGGCGGAAGCGCAATATGTGGCCCCGAACACGATGCAGGCGAACGTACGCCTGATCGCAGGGGGCCTGCCGACCGAAGTCGGCGTTTTCTCTCGCGGCGATAACCAGTGGTACAGAAATGATATTCTGACTCTCGGCCGCTGGTTCAACGCGCCCTTTTCGCCCGGTTTTAACCCGGAAACGCTGATCGCCAGCGAAGCCGGTTTTCAGGCGTCGCTTCAGGCGCTGATCGACCTCGAATACGTGGGGGAGACGACACTTGAAGACGGGTCGCCAGTGTATCACCTGACAGCGACCGCCAGCGGCCCGGATGTCACGGCGCTGCTCGCCGGGCTGGTCGATATGCCCGGCATGGTCGATGTGGACGTATATATTCACCGCGAACGGATCATCCCGGTGCGATTTGTCATCGTCCAACCGGAGACGGTCTCCGAGGAAGAACCTGAGCCGACGCAGTGGACAATCGACATTTACGATGTGAACGCGCCGGCTGAGATCGACGATCCTGAAGCCACGGCGGAGCCGGACGCTTAGCTATGGTACGGCCTCGTTCTGAGCGGAATCTACGCCCGTGGCTGGCGCTGGCGCTTGTCTGCCTGCCGGTGTTTATCGGTGCGCTCGACCTGACCATCGTCACGGCTTTTCTGCCGGAAATCATCGTTGGTCTGGAGCTGCCGATCCAGTCGGTGATCGACGATGCCTCGTGGGTCGTGAACGGCTACCTGCTGGCGTATACCGTGAGCATGATGTTTATGGGCCGCGTCAGCGATTTGATCGGGCGGCGCGGCGTCTATATCGTCTGTCTCATCATTTTCATCATCGGCTCGGTTGTGGTTGCCGAAGTCGATCCACAGGCGCGAACCGGCGTCGCCAGCCTGATTTACAGCATTAAATTCCGGCTCGATGGCGTTCGCCCGGACGCCGGTCAGGTCGCCCTGATCACGATTATCATTGGCCGCGTGATTCAGGCGCTGGGCGCGGGCGCGCTGGTTCCGGTCAGTCTGGCGCTGGTGGGCGATCTGTTCCCGCCGGAACGCCGCGCCCAGCCGCTCGGCATTGTCGGCGCGGTCGATACGTTGGGCTGGGTGTTAGGCCATCTTTATGGCGGCATTCTGGTGGCGCACTTTAGCCAGAGCGCCGGTATGTATACCAATCTCTTTCAGTCGCTGGGGCTGAACTGGCCCGCCCCTGACTGGCGCGCGCTGTTCTGGATCAATGTGCCGGTCACGCTGCTGGCGCTGGTGCTGACGTGGTGGGTACTGCGCGATGTGCCGCAGAAGCGCGCCGAAGGGCGCTTTGATTTGCTCGGCACGGTGCTGGTCAGCAGCGCGTTGGTGGCGCTGGTGGTCGGGCTGGGCGCGAACATCGAAATCGCCACTTCTGTCTCCAGCTTCGAAGAAATCGGTGGTTTGCCGCCATATGCCGTCCCGGTGCTCGCGCTGGCGCTGTTGCTGTTCGCCGCCTTCATCGTCGTCGAGCGGCGCGTGCGCTATCCGTTGTTCGAGCCGGCGTTGTTCCGCCGTCGCAACCTCTCGGCGGGGCTGATAACGAACCTGTTCGTCGGCTTCTCGCTGATGATCGGCTTGGTGAGCGTGCCGATTCTGGTGAACGTGCGCGTCGAAGACGCGACCAATCTGGCGCAGGCCGCGCTCGATGTGGGCGTGCTGTTGTCGGCGCTCACCGTACCGATGGCGCTCGCCGCCATTCCCGGCGGCTGGCTCAGCCAGCGCGTGGGCTACCACATCGTCGCGGCGGGCGGCCTGCTGGTAGCGGCGCTCGGTTTTGCTCTCATCGGCATGACGTGGAATTACGAGATTGGCGACGCCATCGTGGCGCTGCATATGGTCATCGTCGGCATCGGCCTCGGTCTGACGTTTTCGCCCATCAGCGCTGCGGTCATCAACGCGGCCCCGGCGGAGCGGCTGGGCGTCGCTTCAGCGCTGGTCATCATCCTGCGGCTGGTGGGCATGACGATCAGCGTCTCGCTGCTGACGACGATCGCGTCAAACCGGCTGGCGGTTCTGG
>QGUR01000079.1 GCA_003242205.1 Chloroflexota bacterium
TGGTGGCAGCGCATGAACGACCATCTGCGCGAGCAGGCGCGGCGCGAATACGCCGACATACTGGCGTTGGTCCATGCACATCCGTCGGTCGTCATCTACAGTCTGGGCTGCGAGCTGGGCTCGGACATGGCGGATTCGACGTTGCTTTCGACGCTGAATGCGCTGGCCCGCGAAACGGTTAGCGGCGCGTTGGTGTGCGATAACAGCGGTTCGGGCGAAGCCTATGGTGGCCTGAACTTCGACTTCGCCGACTTTAACGATTATCACTTCTACTGCGACCTGCAGTATTTCGTCCCGCTGCTCGACCACTTTCGGCGCGACTGGCGTCTTCCGCGCCCGTGGATTTTCGGTGAATACTGCGACTGTGATACCTATCGCGATCCGGCGATAACACTTGAAAACGGAAAGCGGCCCTGGTGGCGCGAGGTCATCGGCGTCGAGGGCGCGCCGGAGCGCTGGAACTATCGCGATCAGGAGCAGTTGATGAGCGCGCACCGGCTGCCGTTCAGCGATGCGCAACTGGTCGATATTTCGTACCGGCAGGCCTTCGATTTTCGCAAGCTCATTCTGGAGCGCACGCGGGCTCGAAAAGATGTTGGCGGCTACGTGGTTACCGGCCTGCGAGACACGCCCATCTCCACGTCGGGTGTTTTCGACGATCATGGCCGGGCCAAGTTCGATGCTGCCGCTTTCCGGCAGTTCAACAATGACAACGTGCTTTTGCTTGAACAGGGGCGCAGGCGCGAGTGGGTACACGGCGGCGACCGGCCCGCGCCGGTTGATCTGTTCAATTATACGGGCGGGGAGCGACTGTCCTTACGGGTACTGCTTTCACAGGTCAGCCTGCCCGATCAACCGCTGACGCTGGCCGTACGCCTGATCCGACCTGATGGCGTGGTGTTCGCAAGCGGCGTGACGCACCTTGAAACCTTGCCGCCCCCCGGACGCCCGCGCGAGGTGACAGCGGTTGAATTGACCTTGCCGTCTGTGCAGCGCCCGGAAATGTGGACGCTGGAAGCCCAACTCGGTGACTTTGTTCAGAATCGTTGGACACTGTGGCTCTATCCCCAACGGGACATCACGCCCGAAACCGTCGTTGCAGTCGATCCTTACAGCGCCTTTGACACGCTCTGGCCTCGTGCAGGCTGGGACGAAATTGGAGAGCGAATCGCCATCACACCGCACTTTACGCCCGAAGCGCGGGCGTTTGTCGAGCGGGGTGGCAGGCTGATTTTGCTGCATCCTAACGGCGGCGGGCTGCCGGTGCAGGCGCTGCCGTTCTGGCGCGAATCGATCAAATTGCTGTACGAACATCCCGTACTTGAGAATTTCCCGCATGACGGACATGCTGGCCTGCAGTTCTACAATCTGGCGACTGACCATGCCTTCACGCCGGAATTGTTCGCAGGCATGGAGGTGCGACCCATCATCCGGCGGCTGGACGCGCGTGTCTTCACCATCCGCGATTATCTGGTGGAAGTGCGGTTGGGCGCGGGTCGCATCTTAGCGTCGACGCTGCGCTTTTTCGGCGGCGCTGGCGATCAGGCGCGCGGGCTGCGCGCCAACCCGGCGGGCATGTTTCTTCTGAGCGAAATGATGGACGTATTAAGCCGCGATCTGGAGTGAGTGACGCGGCGATGCGCGTGAAGACGAGGAATGAATAAATGACAGCGGTGGAGCGCACTCTTCTTTACTACACCTTTGGCAACCATATGCACTGGGTCGACATGGAGTGGCTCTGGGGCTATCAGGTACTGCCCAATTCCGTGCGCGACATGATCCACTTCTGCAACGAAACGGGCGCGAAGGGCAACATCAATTTCGAAGGCATCGGCTACGAAAAAATGGCCGTCGAAGCGCCGGAAGCACTTGAAGAACTGCGGCAGGCAGTCCGGCGCGGGCAGATCGAGGTGGTTGGCGCGTCTTATGGCCAGCCCTATGGGCTATTTCATGGCAGCGAGTCGAATGTGCGCCAGCGTGTTTACGGCGTGCGTTCCGTCATGCGGGTGGTTGGCGTTCGCCCCAGAACATTCTGGGAAGAGGAATTCGACTTCTTCCCGCAGCTCCCGCAAATACTCTCCGGGGCCGGTTTCGAATACGCGTCACTTTTCTTTCAGTGGACGTGGCACACGCCCGTCATTCCGCGCGAAGAAACGCCAGCGGTGTGGTGGGAAGGGATGGACGGCACGCGCCTGCTGGCTGCGTCGCGCAACGCGCTGAACCTGCATCAATGGCCGGAAGACTTCGCGCTGCTGCTGGAAAGCGATGAACTGGCCGCCATGCCGTCGCCCGGCATCGTGCAATGGCTGGAACTCATGCCGTCGCCGGACTGGATGTGTCGTTCGGAACTGATGCTGCCGCCGCTGCGCCGGTTGCTCGAAGACCCGCGCTTCGATCTGCGTTTTGTCACGCTGTCGGAATATCTCGACGCCGTGCGCGAGCATGCTGTTATTCGTCACTACACGCTCGATGATGTTTTTCACGGCATGAGTCTGGGCAAGAACGGCGACCTGTTCCGGCGTCTGAGCCGCCGCGCCGAGCAATCTGCGCTTGCCGCCGAGTCTCTGTCCGCGATGGCAGGGCTGTTTGGTCGGCCCTATCCGCACTGGGATGTTTATCCAACGTGGGAGCTTGAGGAAGCGTGGCGCGAGTTGCTCTCGGCGCAGCACCATGATAATGACGAGTGTGAAGGACTGTGCGGGCATGTTGGCAGGTTCTCTTACGAGCGCAGCCTGTCGCTGACTGGCGAAGTCATCGATCGCAGTCTGCGCCTGCTGGCGAACCGGGTGACAGGCGATGCCGGGCGTGTCGTCGTTTACAACCCGCTTGGTTGGGAGCGCCCGGCGGTCGTGGACGCGCCGGATGGCTCAGGGCAGGTGTTCCTTCCCGCCGTTCCGCCGATGGGGTACATGACCATCAATCCGGGCGATGCCCATGAGCGCCCGGCGACCAGCAGCGTTCAGGATGATGGCCTCCGCATTCGTTTAACGCGTGGCGATCTGAGCGTGACGGTGGACAGGACACGCGGGCTGATCTCGCAGATTTCCAGCGCGGATTTCCCTGAAGGCGCGCTCGTGGCAGAAGCGCCGCTGCTGCAACTCAGCATGAAGATGGATGGCCAGCCGGATGATTTCGCCGGTGCGCGGGTTTCGGTCGTTGGCGTGGAGGCCACGCCTGTGATTCGGATCGAACGAAAGGGGGCGAACGGCGCTGCGCTGCTGATCGATGTCAGTCTCGCGCCAGAGCTGGACGCGGTTGATCTGCGCTTCTACGCTGAGAACCTGCCGCGACCGGACGGCGGCGTCAATGCTGCGCTCAGGGCAAGCTATCGGTTCAATCTGCCTGATGTCACGTTAATCCACGATCATCCCTATGGCGTGAGCGAAATTCGGGCCGAAGGGACGTATCTACGCAAGTATCCATCGGGCGAATGGATGACCTCACCCCAGTGGTTTGAAGAGGTCGAAAATCCGTTCACAGCGCTGCAACTGCTCGATTTCATCAGCGGTGATCGCGGCGTGCTGCTGCTGCACGATGGCAGTCAGGCGTTCCAGCGACACGGCGACCGCGTTGACAACATTTTGACGCTGTACGACCCGTGGGATGAGGATTATTTTGTCGACCGGCTCGATGCGCGTGTGCGCCTCGTCCCACACGGGCCGATGACCCATGCGCGGCGCTGGCGTCTGGCTCAGGAGTTTGTGCGCCCGGTCTTTGTCGCCAGGTCCGACCGCCCGGCCGGGGATTTGCCGCCGGTTCTGGGTAGCGTCTGGTGTGACGCGCCCGGCGTCGCCGTCACCGCTTTCTACCGCGAAACGGAGGAGGCAGGCGCGTATCTGGAAAACTATGCGGGAAGCGGCATGGGTTTCCCCTACGTGCTTCGTCTGGTCGAATTCAACGGCGAAGAGACGACGGCGCGGGTGCGCCTGCCGGGGCCGGTTGCTGCCGCATATAAAACCAATCTGATGGGCGAAGTCGAGCGGCGACTTGACGTGACCACGCGTTCGGTTGCGGATGCAACGCCTGCCGAGTGGAGCGAGCTGGAGGTGACGCTGCGCCCGCACGAAATTGCGACCTTCTACGTCGATCTTGTCTACGGTCGTAAAATTCCGCGCAATCTGGACGAGCACCGCCACATCTGGGCAACGGTGCATCGGGTGGATGACGCTCAAGAATAAGCGAGAATTCTGATGGCGGATCAACTTCGACAACTCGGCGTCGGCGTCCTCGGCCTGCACGAGGGGCGTACGTTGCTGGTCGCGCTCAATCACATCATTCCGCCTGTGGTGGGCGAACCGACCGAGTATGTTACTCGCGCTCCCCATGCCCGCGCCGTGGCCGGCTGTGACCTGCGCCCCGAAAAGATCGAGGCCGCGCGGCGGGATGTGCCTGACCTTTTCTATACGACTTCGTACGATGAAATGCTGGCCCGGCCTGATGTCGATATTGTGGCGATCTATACGCCCGACCAGTATCACGGCGAGCATATCGTACGCGCGTTTGAAGCGGGCAAGCATGTCATTTGCACCAAGCCGCTCGTCAATTCTCCCGAAGATGCACGCCGGGTGCTGGAAGCAGGGCGCAGAACCGGGCGAAAGCTGCTGGTGGGGCAAAGCACACGCTTCTTCGAGTCGTTCCAGCGGCAGCGCGCCGCCTATGAACGCGGCGAAATCGGCGAGCTTGAACTGGTCGATGCTCACTATGTCCACCGTATGGACTGGTTCTACGCCAAAAGCCCGTGGGCGATCGACACGACCGACTGGGTCTTTCTGGGCCTTAGCCATCCGCTCGATTTGCTGCGCTGGTATCTTGGGCCGATTGAGGAAGTCCACGCTTTCGGCGCGCGGTCGGCGCTGGCGCGGCGCTACAACGTGCGAAGCTATGACATTCTCACTGTCAACGTCCGCGCTGCCGATGGGCGCATTGGCAGGGCCATGGGCAACTACGGCCTGCACGAACTGCCTTCGGCGCGCAACGCGATTGAACTGATGCTTTATGGCAGCGAAGGCACGAGTCTGGCGCAGTATCACGACATGCGCTATTTCCACACTGCGCCTGACGGAACCGAGATCAAGGAAGATATGCTCTATGCGCGCCGTAGCTACTACTTCAACAATGAAGTCCATGGCATGCACTACGGCGAATTCGCCAACTACACCGAGTATTTCGCGCGGGCGCTGCTTGAGGGCCGGGATTATTCACCGGCTTTGGAAGAAGGCATCGAGACGTATGTCTTGATGGAAGCGGTCAAGCGCTCCGCTGCCAGCGGAAAGCCGGTTGCTCTTCGCCCGCTGCTGGACGAGGTCGGGCTATAGGCCTTCACCGGTTTGCGCCACGACGGGAAAAGTCCCTCTCCATGCGGGAGAGGGACTTTGTACTTTAGATGAAGACCTGAATATCAGATCACTTCCAGCACATCCCGGTCGGGCAGGGCAGGGAACGGCGCATGTGGCTCGCGCTGATACCAGAAAGCGGTCGAGGCGATATCGTCTTGCAGAGGCAGGTAACGCCCTTCTGACCGCCATCCAAGCGCCTGAATCGTCACACGCAGACGCTTCTGGAAGCGGATCGGATCGGTGATGTGCCAGCGGTACATGCCGAAACGCTGCTGGCTTTGGTACAGGCCGTCAGGTCGTAACACCTGTGGAAGCCCGGAGTAGGGCGTGGAGAACGTGCCATACTGCCCTTGCGGATGCTCGAAGTTCCACGCGCCGCCGAAATAGTCCTCCGTGCCCGTGCCGCAGATGGTCGGGAAGTCCTGATCGTCGTCCATGTAGAACTTGATTTCGCCTTCGCCCCACCAGTTATTGTTGTTCACGCCCCACGCCAGATACGTGCCGACGTAATGGCCCTGTCCTTCGACGCCATCGAGCAGAGTATGCACCTCTTTGTAGGGCAGTGGATTGCTGCGCCGCCACTGCGCGTGCAGGTATCCGGCATCTTCCGGTACGTCGGTCAGCGTATACGTGATCTGATAGTAAAAGCCGAGGATCCGTTCGGGCGAGAGGTTTTCCAGCGTGATGCGGGCGCTTTTGCGGAAGGGCATTTCCCAGTAGCAGTTGAAGCCGCCTGCCGGATTGACGCACACGGCGAGCGAGCTGACATTGCAGCGCACGCCCCAGCCATTACAGAAGAAATCGCCCAGCGGTGTTTCAATCGAAGGCGTTTCTTCTTCATCCCAGTAGAAGCGAATGACCAGTTTGCGCCACCACTCCGGGTGAACGGTCAGCCAGATGTGCTGGATGGCTCCCGGCCCTTCGATTTCCGCCAGCGTGACCGTCTGGTTCGGTTCGATGTGGATTGAAGGCGATACTTTCCAGCCCTGGCCGAGATCGCGAGCAGCGCGCGCGCCGGTTCCCTCTGTTGCCATGCCGCCTTTGCCTGGCTCGCCCGTGAAATTCTCCGGGCTGATCGAGCGCGTCTGCGCGTTGGACAGCCGGGACAGGTTGCCCAGATGCATGTTTAAACCGTTGAACATGAATGTATCTCCTGAAGAGATTATTTCCGCGCTGTGTGATTGAGGATTGTAACAGGGCCGGGCCATTACGCCTCGATATGGTTCTATGGTGGCCCGATCCGCTGCCGGCTTCGCGTTTTTCGCGGTGAATTGGGTACAAATGAGGCGGTTCCTAACCAGCATTTGTGAGGACTCATGGATCTGAACGCTTCCTACCTCAACCCTGATCTCGACCTCGATACCCGCGTCGATGATCTTGTCAGCCGCATGACGCTGGACGAGAAAATCAGCCAGATGATGCACAATGCGCCGCCTATCGAGCGGCTCGGCATCCCCAAGTACAACTGGTGGAACGAATGTCTGCACGGCGTGGCGCGCGCCGGCGCGGCGACCGTCTTCCCTCAGGCGATCGGCCTCGCGGCGACCTGGAATACCGATCTCATCAACCGTGTGGCATCGGCTGTCGGCGACGAGGCGCGGGCCAAGCATCACGAAGCGGCGCGGCTCGGCATCCGCATGTCCTATACCGGGCTGACCTGCTGGTCGCCCACGATCAATATTTTCCGCGATCCGCGCTGGGGTCGCGGGCAGGAGTCCTACGGTGAAGACCCGTATCTTACGTCGCGCATGGGCGTCGCCTATATCAAGGGCTTGCAGGGCGACCACCCTCGTTATCTCAAGACGACCGCCTGCGCCAAGCATTACGCCGTTCACAGCGGGCCTGAAGCGGATCGCCACCGCTTCAATGCGGTTGTCGATGAACATGACCTGTGGGAAACCTACCTGCCTGCGTTTCAGGCTGCCGTGCAGGAGGCGAAAGTCGAAGCTGTTATGGGGGCGTACAACCGCACCAACGGCGAACCCTGCTGCGCCAGCCACCGTCTGCTGACCGAAATTCTGCGCGAACAATGGGGGTTCGAGGGCCACGTCGTCTCTGACTGCGGCGGTATTTACGATATCTACAAAGATCATGGCGTCGTCGAGACGAAGGCCGAAGCAGCGGCGCTGGCGGTGCGCGAGGGCTGCGATCTGGAATGCGGCGCGGCATTCCGCGCGCTTGGCGAGGCTGTGGAGCAAGGCCTGATTGACGAAGCGACCATCGACCGGGCGCTCAAACGGCTGATGCGCGCTCGCTTTCGCCTGGGCATGTTCGACCCCGAGGAGCAAAATCCGTACGCGCAGATTCCATTCGAAATCGTTAATTCGCCTGAGCATCGCGCGCTGGCGCTCGAAACGGCGCGCGAGTCGATTGTGCTGCTGAAAAACCGCAATCGTTTCCTGCCGCTGGATCGCAGCAAGCTGAAGACCATCGCCGTAATCGGCCCGAATGCCGACGACGATTACGTGCTGCATGGCAGCTATCACGGCATTGCGCTGGAACCTGTCACACCGCGGCGGGGCATCGAGGCGAAGGTGGCGGGCGAGGTCGAGGTGCTGTACGCGCGTGGTTGCAACGTACTTACTGAAGCGGATGACTTTGAGCAGGCGGTTGAAGCGGCGCGGCGGGCGGACGTCGCCGTTCTGGTGCTGGGGCTGTCGCAGGAGGTCGAAGGCGAAGAAGGCGAAACCGAAGGCGCGGGCGACCGGACAGATCTGGACTTGCCGGCGGTGCAGGAGCGCCTGCTCAGGGCGGTACATGCTACCGGGACGCCGGTTGTGCTCGTGCTGGTCAACGGCGGCGCGGTAGCGGTGAACTGGGCTGATGAGCATGTCGATGCGATTGTCGAACTGTGGTATCCCGGCGAAGCAGGCGGCACGGCGCTCGCCGATGTGCTCTTTGGCGACTATAACCCCGGCGGCCGTTTGCCGATCACGTTCTATCGCTCCGTCGAGCAGTTGCCTCCGTTTGAGGACTACAGCATGGCGGGCCGCACCTATCGCTATATGACCGATCGCCCGCTGTATCCATTTGGGCATGGCCTGAGTTACACCGACTTTGCTTACGGCAACCTTGAAGTTCGAGAAGTCGAAAACGGGCTTGAAGTGAGGGCGACCGTGACAAACGTCGGCGAGCGCGCAGGCGATGAAGTCGTGCAGCTCTATGTGTCTGACCTCGAAGCGTCAGGGCCGACGCCGGTTCGCCATCTCGAGGGGTTCCGGCGCATTCATCTCGCGCCGGGGGAGTCGCGGCAGGTGGTTTTTCCGCTGGCGTTCAATCAGCTTGCGCTGATCACGTCGACCGGGGAGCGTGTGCTGGAGCCAGGCTGGTTTGAAATTTCGGTTGGCGGCGGTCAGCCGGGCTATAGCCCAAACGTCGTGACGACGCGTTTCGAATTGACAACCTCCGTAAAAAACCTGTAAAGCTGACTCGCTAAAGGTTCGAGCAATCTAACAATGGCGCAGATGGCCCGGCACACCGCCGGAACGCTTGCGCGTGAAAACAACGCAGGGTTTCGTATTATGAAACGATAATATATTGCTGGAAAGGTATCGAGCAAGCCAACTCCGCTTTTCTCCACCTTATTGAATGACAAACTGAGTTATATGCATCTGATGCATTAAGAATTTGTACGTCCGCCGTTATGTTCGGTGGGGTATTCGGCGTTTGTTTTCCCTAACGGAAGCGGACTTAGGTGGGCTTTACATGGCTCATAATTTATTCTTCAATAATTTATAGTGTGACGCAGAACATAGTCCCCCCATTGCCGCAAGGTCTGTCACACCTCGGCGTTCACCTCGACACATTCGGACGGTTTCGGCTTTTCGCACAATCAGCGGTGCCCTGGTGGGCAGTTGGCATGTAACTGCATCAGGAGGTTGGTTTCGTTCTTCGTCCGCAAAATGCTGAATGTCAGAAAGGATTGAGGCTAATGCAACGCCGCATTCTTTCAACCGCACTTGTGTTTAGCCTGCTCGTCTTGCAGGTTGTTGTCCTCCCGGCAGCTTCGGCTCAAATCGGCACTGACTGTACCTGGGCTGCGAATGGTCTGGGATTTGGTATCTTTACCGTAACTCAGAGTTGCCCCGCGTCGACCACGGTTTCCCTGCCCGGAAACGATACGGTCGATGTTTCGCAGACGCCTACGCTGATTATCGTCACCGGCAAGCCGGTCAACGCCGCGACCAGTGACAACAGTGTCTATGCCGGATTCGACCTTGGAGCCGGCGCGGATTCAGTTACCTTGCAAAACGTTGCCGGAATGCAGATCTTCGAGGTTGGCCCAACGGGGAATACCACGGCTGTCCACAGTGTCCTGACTACCTCGAACACGGCGCCTATTGGTGGCACGGCGACCAGCATCGATCTCGGCGATGGCGCGGATACGCTGGATGTCACGAATAGCGCTGCGCTTATCTTCGGGCCATCTCCTGTGGGGAATAACGGGAACGATTTTGGCATCCAAACATCTACTCTTTCGATCAACGCCGACATGGGGGCCGACAACGACACGGCGACCTTCAGCAACACCAGCGGGATTAGCTATAGCAATGGCAGCCTTTTGGGGCCGTTCAGTAACAGCAGCGCGCAACTGACGGACGCCAACGCTACAGTTCTCAACCTCAACGCGGGGCCGGGGAACGATACGACAACTGTCGTCAGCGGTAGCACGATTGACTACAGCGCATTGGGTACAAATTTCCCTGGACTGTTCGGCTCGCACAACGCTCAACTGAACAGCATTACATCGAACTCCACGCAAATCCTTGCCGGGGCTGGTGATGATCTCAGCCAGGTTACCAATACGAGCGACAGTAACTATCTTAATGTCAACGTCGCGCTGCTTGGCGCTTACAACAATCTCGCGAGCATCACCAATCAGGTGAACGCCAATACCACTATCGTCGATGGCGACGGCAATGACACCCTCAGCGTTTCCAACGCCGCTACTTCCGACTACGCCACGGGCAACTTCGCGATACTGGGACTTCTTAACAATAACGCGAATGTGAGCAGTAGCACCACCGCGACCACCCTGCTTCTGGCCGGTGCGGGGACAGACAGCATGTCGGTCCAGAATAGCAGTGCCGTCAATGCTGGCGCGCTCAATTTCGCGCTACTCGGCGTCATTGACGACACGACCAACCTGCAGAGCCAGACAGCCGCGCTGACACAGGCTTTGGGCGAGGCAGGGGACGATACGCTGGCGGTGGTTAATACCAGCGATGTCACCTACACCGGGCAGGATTTCGGGATTCTGGGCGTCGTCAATAGCAACAGGCAGGCGCAAAGCATAACGACCGCTACCACTCAGTTTGACGGTGGCGCCGGAAACGACAATGCGACCGTAACCAACGCCAGCAGTGTCACCTACAGTAGTACAGGGCTTGGTCTGGTCAATCACACCGCCGTGATCAACAGCGCATCCTTAGGGACGACGGGGATCACAGGTGGTGATGGCGACGACACGACGGCGGTCGCGGATAGCAGCGTCATTAACTTCAATAATTCGTCGACGATCAACAATGCTACGCTGAACAGCACCACCACAGGCCAGAATACCGTCAACGCTGGCGCTGGTGCGGACTTGACGACACTGGATGTGATCAGTGTTGTGAACTATACCAACAGCACCACAGGGGCCGATACGGCGGCGATCAATTCCACGGCCACCCACAACGCTATCGTGGATGCCGGCGCGGGCGCGGATACGACGACGCTGAATACGGTGAGTGATGTTGCCTACACCAGCACGAACGATACAGCCAACGCGACGATCAACAGCAACGCGACGACAACCGCAACCGTCGACGCCGGGGACGGCGACGACTCGACGACGATCAACAACATCAGCAATGTCGTGGCCAACAATAACAGCGCGGGCGCTGCGAATCTCACCGTCAACGGTAACGCCAACGTTACGCTCAATCACAACAACACGGGCGGCAACGACACGGTCAATGTCAATAACGTGAGCAACGTCGACATCACGACCAATCCCGGTTCGACCGTATCCGTGACCAACAACGCGGGCATGACGGTTAACTCCACAACGAGCGGCGGCGCGACAACCTCACTGTCGGGCAGCAGCAGTACCACGACGAACATTAGCCCGTGAGCGAAGGCTCCTGATTTCTGCGAACTGGTTGGTGGGACAGCCACAACCGGCTGTCCCATCAGCCGCAGGCGCTTTCAGGGGAGTGAGCCCCTTTCGTAATCTGCAAGGGGCAGGTGGAACGGTTATCAGGCGGGCGTCCGCTATTTGCTCCGATGCAGCTCAATCGCCATCCGGGGCACAGGGCCGCCAGCGCGCCTCCAGATTGATGGAGTCGTCGCCGGTCAGGCGAAGCACCTCGCGGCCGTCGGTGTCAAGCAGGCGGATTTCGGAGCTGTTCTCGTGGCTTACTTCAACGGCCAGATAGCGCCCATCGGGCGACCAGCTCGTCACAAATTCGGCGGTGTTGGTGTAGGTCACCTGTCGCGACCTGCTCCCGTCGGCATTCATGATATAGACCTCGGCGGGCGCGTTGTCGCGCTCGGACCAGAACGCAATCTGGCTGCCGTCGGGCGACCACAGCGGCGGGCCATCTGCGGCGGCGTCGTTCGTCAGACGGCGCAGACCTGTGCCATCGACGTTCATGACGTAAATATCGAGCGTGCCGTCGAGGTTGGCATTGAAGGCGATCTGGCTGCCATCTGGCGACCATGCTGGCCACTGCTGGGAACCGGGCAGGTCACCAAAGCGCTGTGGGTCGCTGCCGTCGGCGCTGGCGATATAGATGCGCGTCGTACCGTCGTCTTCCAGACGGTGATAGGCGATCTGGCTGCCATCCGGCGACGCGGCAGCGGCCATTTCGCCCTCGGCGGCGCTCGACAGCGCCGAAACCTCGCCGCTCTCGATGTCCATTACAAACAGCCCGACACCGCCTTCGCGAACCGAATGAAAGTAGAGCCGGCGGCCATCCGGCGACCACGCCGTCACGACGTCGATGCCGGGGCTGTCCGTCAGGCGTCGTATGTCGGAACCATCGGCGCGGGCCAGATACAGCTCATAGTCGCCGTCGCGGTTAGAGACAAACGCGATTTCGTTCGGCCCATCGGGACAAACGTTAAGCGGAGACGCAATACCGGCCTCCGGCGTGGCCGTTTCCTCCGCCATCAGCGCCGGGGTGTCGCCGGTCGGAAGCATGAAGCGCGCGGGTATGGGTTCGTCGGTCAGGCGTTCGTAGACCAGCGTATCCAAAGGTTCGCCGCGCTGTCGCAGGCTGGCAAGCAGCAATGCTACAAGTTGCCGGTTATCGGCCAGCCAGTCTCTGGGGGCCAGAATACTAATGCTGGCCGCGCGGTCGTCGAAGAGATAGGTGGCGATGAACGCGCTCTGCTGGTCGCTATCCAGTCTGCTGAAAGCAGCATAGCGACCGTTGACGTCGAGTGTCTGCACCGGCTCGATGCCGAGCAGTTGCATCAACTGCGCCGCCGTCAGCGCGGCGGCGTCCGTTCCGGTGCGCTCGGCCAGCGCCTGCCGGTCGTCCATTTCCACCACCAGCCGAACGAGCCCGCTTTCGACCGGCGTGGATGGAATCGCGATCATGCGATCCCAGGGGGAGATGAACGGCCGGGTCAGGTCGATGCCGAAGTTCACCGAATTGATCATGTTCACGACCTGTTCGTCAGCTTCCTCGAGGGAACCGAAATCTGCCCGCCGCCAGAAAAACCAGTCAGTGGGCGCGGTGACGACAAAGCCATCATCGAATGGAATATCCGTAAAGCGCACATCCGGCGCGGGTTCCGGTTCCTGAGCCTGAACCGGGAGCGCGAGGGGCAGAAACAGCAGGGCGACAAACGCGAGCGAGCGAGGCAAATCGTGCAGCGCCATGGCGGCATCTCCTTCGTCAGTCTCGCAGCGATTAACCTGCATTGTACTTCGATTGGTAAGAGTTCGGGGGATATTGGTTGAAAAGAGGTTTCCATGAGACGCCTATTCATACCCATAGGGCTTATGATCGTGGGCCTGCTCACGAGCACGTTGTCTCCGGTTGCCGCGCAGGACGATCCTGAGGCCACCGTCGAACAGTCTGGGACGAGCGATGTCAGCGTCGTTCTAAGCGATATGCCGGACGCGGATCTCATTCAGGAGGGCGTTACGAATCTGATCAATACCGGAGAGACAACCTCCAGCATGACCAGCGCGCTCACGCGGCTTGCCGCCGTTTCCGGCGCGGGCGACGACACGGTGGTGGTCGATAACACGGCGACGACCAGCGTCGAACAGGCCGGCGGTGTGGGCGCGAACACCATCGAGCAGGTGGCCGAACTGACGACCGATACAGGTGCGCTGTCGGGCATCAATCTGGGAGGCGGCGATGATGTTATCACGCTCGACAACACCGCCGTGACGACCTATCAGGGCGATGGTGATATAGGCGCGGATGTTATCGACCAGCAGGCGATTATTGACGCCACTATTGAATTGGGGGCGGGCGCGGACGCAGCCACAACCCGGAACACCAGCGAGATCGACTACGCGGAGGGAGGGCCGGTCGACTGCGTGAGCGAGGCTCTCGGAGCGGTCGATGTGAGCGGCGGGCTGGGGGATGACGCGATCACGGTAGGAAACGCCAGTCTGGTGTCGTGCGCCGATCTTGTCGATCCGCTTGCCTCCAATATCACCAGCATTGCCAACCTCGATGTGACGGTAAGCGGTGGGCCGGGGTCCGACAACATCACGGTCGATAATCAGAGCGTGATCGCGGACGCGAATCCTGCGGCGACCCTGCTGGCGGAGGCCAATCTAACGCTCGATATCGACGGCGGGATCGGGGACGATACGATCACCGTCAGCAATGTCGCCGACGTCATCCCCGATCCCGCCGGGGGCGGTGTCGAAACCGGCGTCATGACCGGGATCATCGACGGCGGCTTCGGGGACGATAGCATCGGCGTTTACGGATCGGGCGCGCATGTCGATGACCTCGGCATTCTCGACGGTTTTGGCGACGATACCATCCATGTGGCAGCGGATGGCCAGAACGCGCTGATTTCCGGCGGCTTTGGCAATGATGTGATCATCAATGATAGCAGTCTGGCTTCCAGCAACATCTTCGCCGGAGCCGGAGATGATCTGGTCGTGAATAACGGCGAAATCGACAACATTTTCGCCGGGCCGGGACAGGACACGGTCATGAATTTCGGCAATACGGTGCTCGAAACCATCAACACCGGCTTCGGCGACGATTCGGTGCTCAATGACGGGTTGGTCGGCGGCGACATCCTGACCGGTTTCGGCGATGACACGGTTTCGAACCGCGGGCTGGTTGGTGGTGACATCGTCCTCGGCGCGGGCGACGATCTGATGAACGTCGAAACGAATTCCGGCGTCGGTGGCATCATGGACGGCGGCCCTGGAACCGACACGCTGGCCCTCAAAATCGACGTCGGTGAAGTATCCGAAGAGCAAGCTGATGATCTGGCTGCTCAAGTCGCGCAGGCCGTATGGACGACGCAGCACAGCGGCAGCGGCACGATCACCATCGGCGGTCAGGTTTACACGTGGACGAACTTCGAAGCGCTGCTCAACCTGATCTCGTGGGCCATTCGCGAACATGGGGGCGCGTTCGAAATCAACTTCACCCAGTTCACCGATGGACGCCTGAATTATCTCGATATCGGCGCGCCGGTTGCCATCTACTGCACGTGGCGTGGCATCGAAGTGTGGGATATCGACCACAGTTCGGGCGCAGGTACGCCTGTCATCGTTACCAGTGTGCCCGACTTGCAGCAGTTGGCGCAGGTGAGCGGGTTTGATGATCTTCTCACCCTCTTGCCCGATGGTACGGCGCAGGTTGTTGCCGCAGACCTGTATGGGGGCGTCTATCGCTTCTCGTTCGATCCGGCGGTGTGCCTCGCGCGTCTGCAATAGACACAGGCAGCCCGCAGTGGGAGAGCCAATGGCGCTTGCTCCGGCAGGCGCCATTTTTTTGTTATTCGTTAGCTCGCAATTTTCCAATAGCTCAATTTCATTGACAGTCCTCGCAAACCGTGCTAAGTTAACCATAACATGTTACCGGTAACATAGATTGTATTGGCCGGTGACAGGCGTCCGGGCGTTTGCGCCCTCAAGGAGCGCTGGATGAGCACAATCGGTGACGTTGCCAGACGCGCCGGCGTTTCCGCCATGACGGTCTCGCGTGTCATCAACAATTCAGGTTACATCAGCGCCGAAACACGCGAGCGCGTCGAGCGTGCCATTGCCGAGCTAGGCTACGTGCCAAATGCGCTGGCGCGCAGTCTGCGCTTCAAGCAGACGAAGACCATCGCGCTGGTGCTGACCGACATCACCAACCCGTTCTTCACCACTCTGGCGCGCGGCGTTGAAGACACGGCCAGCGAGCATGGCTTCAGCGTCATGTTCTGCAACACCGATGAGTCGCCGGAAGAAGAAGCCAACTATCTGAATGTTCTGGTCCAGAAGCAGGTCGATGGCGTGCTGCTGGTTCCGGCGCAGTATGCTTCGGAGTCGGTGCTGTTCCTCAAGGAGCGTCAGGTTCCGGTCGTGGTTATCGACCGCCGCATGCCGGACATGCCTTTCGACACCGTGCGCTGCGACTCGGAACAGGGCGCGTATGAGCTGGTCGGGTATTTACTTGAGCTGGGACACCGGCGTATCGCCGTGCTGAGCGGCCCGCCGACGGTATCCACAGCCGCCG
>QGUR01000391.1 GCA_003242205.1 Chloroflexota bacterium
TCGGTTGCTCGGTCCTGAGCTGGGTAATCTCCCCACTTGAGCGGGAGAATGGTTCTCGCTTTTCACGCCATCCCCACCACACTTTGCAGGTGTTTTCAATGTTCCACCAAACCAGGCGCGTCCCCGCCATTGCCGCATGTATTCTCTTCATTATGCTACTGGGCGCTACTGCCGTCTCTGCCGATCTGGATATCATCGACTACACCATCACCTGCTCGTCGGTCACCATCACCTATGAGTACGCAGACTCCGACGATGGCCCCTGGCTGTGGATCATGGTATTCAACGATGATACGGACGACATGTTGGCCGAGTCGATCACCGTGGCACAGACCAGCGAGACGATCACGCTCTCGTTCCCCGAGCTGCCGGAGGGAACTGTGGTTTCCGTAGATATGGGACTGGGGGAGTCCTTATACTACACCTTTTTAGAACCCTGCGCGCCGGCCCCGGTAAGCGCGGCAAGCGACGAAGCGCCTCCGTGCGACAACCTCTATGACGGTCGCATCAACCGCAACCCGGCGCTCGATTGTGCCGCCCCGGTCGCCATCTACTACGACAGCGCAACCAACCGCATTCTCGTCTACGGCATCAACCCCGATGATGGCGAAGGCCAGCTCATCGCGGAACTCGACCTGAGCGAGTACGACAACACACCTGCGCCTGAAACCAATGAGACCATCCTCGTGACGACGCATCCGTGGTATTCCACACCGCTGGTCATCTCGCGCCTCTCGACCGGCGAATGGCAGCTTGCCACCACGTATGCCGACGGCAAAGACTACATCGTCGTCTGGAGTTCGCCCGAAGCGCTGTATCATCTGGCAGCCTAAGGCTCATCTCCCGGCCCCGGCTCCCGATCCCACCGGCGGGATTGAAGCAGGGGCCGGGATCGCATAGCGCACACGCCACTTGTGACCGCCCCATACCGGAGCAGGTAGGGCGAAAATTAAGCCTCTCCGCTCATAAGGCCGTGCTACATTATCAACAGCTTATCAATCCATACCTTTCACAACATCACGGCCATATTGCAGGAGGTTTCCATGTTCTACCGAAGCAGGCGCGTCCCTGCCATTGCTGCATGTATTCTCTTCATTATGCTACTGGGCGCTACTGCCGTTTCTGCCGATCTGTTTCTCATCGACTACACCATCACCTGCTCGTCGATCACCATCACCTATGAGTACGTAGGCTCCAGAACAGACTCGCCGTTGGTCGAAGTCTATAACGAAGATACGGGCGAACTTTTGCACGAGTCGTACGACCAGTTTCAGCCCAGCGACACGATCACGATCTCGTTCCCCGAGCTGCCAGAGGGAACGGCAGTTTCTGTATGGGTGGTGATGGATGAGAGACCAAACGACATCTTGTGGATTATAGAACCCTGCGTACCGGCCCCGGTAAGCGCGGTAAGCGCGGCAAGCGACGAAGCGCCTCCGTGCGACAACCTCTATGACGGTCGCATCAACCGCAACCCGGCGCTCGACTGTGCCGCCCCGGTCGCCATCTACTACGACAGCGCAACCAACCGCATTCTCGTCTACGGCATCAACCCCGATGATGGCGAAGGCCAGCTCATCGCGGAACTCGACCTGAGCGAGTACGACAACACACCTGCGCCTGAAACCAATGAGATCATCCTCGTGACGACGCATCCGTGGTATCCCGCGCCGCTGGTCATCTCGCGCCTCTCGACCGGCGAATGGCAGCTTGCCACCACGTATGCCGACGGCAAAGACTACATCGTCGTCTGGAGTTCGCCCGAAGCGTTGTATCATCTGGCAGCCTAAGGCTCATCTCCCGGCCCCTGCTCCCGATCCCACCGGCGGGATTGAAGCAGGGGCCGGGATCGCATAGCGCACACGCCACTTGTGACCGCCCCGCCACGCGACTATAATCAGCCGGCGCAGAGCCAATCCATTTCTTAAGGAACCATCCCCCATGAAACGAATGACGAGCGCCGAAGCACGCGCGGCGTTTCTCGACTATTTTGAGGAAATGGGTCATAAGCAGGTCCCGTCATCGTCGCTGGTTCCCGCCAACGACCCGACGCTGCTGTTCACCAACGCTGGCATGGTGCAGTTTAAGGACGTATTTCTGGGGCTGGATAAGCGCGATTACAGGCGCGCGACCACGGCGCAGAAATGCATGCGTGTCAGCGGCAAGCACAACGACCTCGAAAACGTCGGGCCATCGCCGCGCCACCACACGTTCTTCGAGATGCTCGGCAATTTCAGCTTTGGCGACTATTTCAAGCGCGACGCCATCCGCTACGCCTACGACCTGATCACGAACGTCTACGAACTGCCGCCGGAGCGTCTGGCGTTCACCGTCTACGAAAACGACGACGAAGCCTATGACATCTGGATCAACGACATCGGCGTCGATCCGAAGCGCGTGGCGCGTCTTGGCCCGAAAACCAACTTCTGGCAGATGGCCGAAACCGGCCCCTGCGGCCCCACCAGCGAAATCCACTGGGACAGGACGCCGGAACTGGGCGTCGATAGCATTATCCCGTCGCTGCAGCGCGAAGACGACCGCTTCCTCGAACTGTGGAACCTCGTCTTTATGCAGTACAACCGCACCCAGCCCGACCCGGCGCACACGGGCCAGTATGACGAACCGCTGCCCGCGCCCGGCGTCGATACCGGCATGGGGCTGGAGCGCATTCTGAGCGTCATTCAGGGTGTCGAAAGCAACTACGAAACCGACCTGTTCATGCCCATCATCGAGGCCACGCAGCGGCTGACGGGCCACACCGACGCCGAACGCGATGCCAACATCGTGCCTTACCGCGTGATCGCCGACCATATGCGCGCGGCGGTCTTTCTGATCGCCGACGGCGTGCTGCCCGGCCCCAAGGGGCGCGATTCGGTCTGCCGTCTGGTCATTCGCCGCGCGGCGCGGTTTGGCGCGAAGCTTGGCTTCAACGAGCCGTTTCTGGCGCAGGTCGCCGACGCCGTCATCGAGATCATGGGCGGGCACTACACCGAACTGGTCGAGCGGGCCGACGCCATCAAGCGGGCAATCACCAAGGAAGAGCAGTACTTCCGGCGCACGCTCGACCGCGGCCTGGACGAACTGAACGCCATGCTCGACGAACTGGCGGAGCGCGGTGAGCGCGTCCTGCCCGGCGACAGGGCGTTCTACCTGAAGGCGACGCTCGGCCTGCCGTTCGAGGTCATCAGGGACGTCGCCGAAGAGCGCGGCGCAACCGTGGACGAAGCGGGCTTCCATCGCGCCGAGGACGAACACTCGCTCGCCAGCGGCGGCGGCAAGGCCATGGGCAAGCTCGAAGCGGTCGAACTCTACACGCAGGTCCTCGAAAGCCTGAAGAACGAGGGCAAGCTGGGCGAGCGCGGCGTCGAACACATGCCGTATGGTGATCTGACGGTCGAAGACCGCGTGCTGGCGCTGATCGTCGATGGCGCGCGCGTGGAAAGCGCGATGACAGGCGATCAGGTCGAGGTCGTGCTCGGCTACACGCCGTTCTATGTCGAAAGCGGCGGGCAGGTCAGCGACACCGGCATCATTCGCGGCGATGGCTGGCAGATCGAAGTCGAGGACACACGCCGCCCTGTCGGCGGGCTGATCGTGCATATCGGTCAGGTGGTCGAAGGCACGCCGCGCGAAGGCGACCCGGCACGCGCCGAGGTCGATGCCGAGCGCCGCGCCGCCATCCTG
>QGUR01000392.1 GCA_003242205.1 Chloroflexota bacterium
CCAAAAGGGAAAAGGCAATTAGGGTCTCCGCAATGTCGGTGGAGCGGGGCAGCGGGCTTATCGCGCTACCACGACGGGCGAAGTTTTGGTCCTTGGGGTTTGAAAGCTCAACGATGTACGTCCACTGATGCAGCACATGGAGCGCCGCCCAGAAGAAGAAGATGGTCAGCAGCAGCGTCAGGTTCAGGAATGCCAGCGAAATGACGACAATCGGGATGATGACCGACGAACGGATCAGCATCGGATAGCGCTGCTTGAAATCCCGATCCAGCCCTGTACGCAGGAAGGTCGACATCATATGCGGCCCGCCGACAGCCACGGCCACGAAGCCATTGACGAGGTTGCGGCTGACGTCATCGTGCAGGCCGAGCTTGACGCCTGCCAGATAAAACAAGTAGGGTAGCGGAACCAGAATAACGCTCAGCGTGATGAAGGTCAGGTCCCAGTTCCGGCTTCTCAGCCAGAAGCCCTGCGCCTGTTCGACAGATGAGCGCTGTGAAGACAAACTGGCGCTTGCAACACCCATAACAAGTTCCTCCTCAACTTGCTTCGGACGCAGGCAAAGAACGATTAGCGAATTACTTTGCCACGCTAAGTAATTCTAACCCGACTTCGCGCCAAATGTCACGTCTCAAATTGTAAAAAGTCACAAATTCCCTGATTACGCTCTGGGGACAACGTGATGCAGGCGACAGCGCGCTTCGTAAACTTCGGTCGCGCCGACGAGGATGATCGGGTCGTCGTAGCGCGCGGGCTGGCCGTTAACCAGTCGTTGGGTGCGGCTGGCTGGCTCGCCGCAGACGACGCAGATCGCATGGAGTTTGGTCACTTCTTCCGCCCGGCACATGAGTTCCGGCATGGCGCCAAACGGTTCGCCGCGAAAATCCGTGTCCAGCCCGGCGATGATGACGCGAATGCCTCGGTTGGCCAGCTCGTTGGCGACATCGATGATGGCAGGGTCGAAGAATTGCGCTTCATCAATCGCGATAACCGTTGTTTCCGGCTCCAGACAGTCGAGGATCGCTCTGGCGTTGGGCAGCGCCTGACATTCGATATTCTGGCCGTTGTGGCTGGTGACAAACTGGATGCCATAACGGTCGTCGATATCGGGCTTGAAGACCTGAACGCGCTGTCTGGCGATGATGGCGCGGCGCACGCGGCGGATCAGCTCTTCCGTCTTGCCGCAAAACATGCTGCCGCAAATCACCTCGACCTTGCCTACATGGTGAATCATGGGGGAGACCTCAATTTCTCTCGTGCTGAGAAAACCGACGGCGCTAATGTTACACGAAGCGCTTTGTATCCGCGATGCGTTTCGGCCCTGAAATGCACGAAAATGAAAAGCCCCTGCCGGGGTGGCAAGGGCTTTCAATGTTGTTACGTTACGGGCTATTCCGCCGCTGCCGGGGTGGGCAGATTATAGCCGCGGGCGCGCAGGGCTTTCTTGATGTCTGCGATCACTTTGCGGCCAATACCGGGGATTTCCACCAGCTTGTCCTCGCCATCGGTTTCGAGGCGGCTCAGGAATTCGCCCGCTGTTTCGATGCCGTTTTCGATCAGGATCTGCACGTAGCGCTTGTTGATTTCCAGTTCGGTCAGCGGCAGGTTGGCCGGGGTGCGCGCCGCGGCGCGTTCTTCGGCTTCCTGCAGGTACTGGTCGCGCTGCTGCAGGCGCTTCATGAAGCGGTCGACCTGACCCTCGGTGTCGACGATGCGCTGCTCGCCGGTAAAGAACGGGTGGCAGGCCGAGCAGATGTCGGTGCGGATCTCAGGCTGGGTCGCGCCGGTTATCCAGGTGTTTCCGCAGGCGCAGATCACGGTCGCTTCGGCATACCAGGTGGGGTGAATGTTTGCCTTCATCTCGTTTTCGCCTTTTCATCAACCGGGTTGCGTGCCCGGCAGGAGTTGTTATTGGCTCTGTGCGCCGTTGCTGCCGTTGGCAACCGGTAGCTGCGGGTAAACGCTGATCTGCTTCCGGCCGCCCTTGCCACGCATGCGCTCGAAGACGACATAGCCTTCAATCTTCGCAAAGATGGTGTGGTCTTTGCCGATACCGACGTTTTTGCCTGGGTGGAATTTCGTGCCGCGCTGGCGAACGATGATGTTCCCCGGAATGACGTATTCGCCCCCGAAGCGCTTCACACCGAGTCGCTGCGAATTGCTGTCACGACCGTTACGGCTGGAGCCGCCGCCTTTTTTGTGTGCCATGTCTCAATTACCTCTCTGCACTCTTACAGGGAAATATCGTCAATTCGGAGACGGGTGTAATACTGACGGTGGCCGCGCTTGCGCCGGTAGTTCGTGCGCTGGCGATACTTGAACACGATCACCTTGTCGGCGCGGTACTGGTCGACGACAGTTGCCTTGACAACCGCGCCCTCCACAACCGGCTGGCCGATGACGGTCTTGCCGTCGTCGCTGACAAGCAGCACATCGCGGATTTCGATAGTGTCATTGACTTCGTTTGGCAGCCGCTCGACGTCGATGGTCTGACCGACCTCGGCGCGATACTGGCGATTGCCAGTGCGAATAATGGCGTACATGAAGGTTCTCCAATTCTCGCTTGCCGCCGCTGTGTTACCCATTGCGTCAGGGACGTCGCGGGGAAAATTGGCGGTTGTCGAAAAAATGCCCCGATCCACGGGGCGTTAGGCCGGAAATTATACAGAAGTAACGCCCGCCGGTCAACGTCTGATTTCTGCTCAAACGGCCTGTTGTCAGGCGATGAACATGGCATCTCCAAACGAAAAAAAGCGATAACCTTCGGCTTTCGCCACTTCATAGGCGTGGAGCAGGCGCTCGCGGCCCACAAACGCGCTGATCATCATCAACAGGGTCGAGCGAGGCAGGTGAAAATTCGTGATCATGGCATCGACCACGCGCCAGCGATAGCCGGGATAGATGAACAACCGCGTGTCCTCGTCGAAGGCGATGACGGGACGCCAGGCGCAGGCATCGCCCAGATCCTCAGGGTGTTCCGGGTCGCCGCCTGCGCTCAGAATGGCGGCGGTTTCGAGCGTACGCGCTACGGTCGTGCCAACAGCGATGATGCGTCCTCCTGCCAGCTTGGCCTCGTTGATAATACGGGCATTTTCGGCGGTTAGCGTCGAGCGCTCGCTGTGGATGCGATGTTGTTCGACCTGCTCGACGCGCACCGGCTGGAAGGTATCCAGACCGATGTGCAGCGTGCAGTAAGCCAGTTTGACGCCCTTCTCGCGCAGCGCCAGCAGTAGCTCCGGCGTGAAGTGCAGCCCGGCGGTCGGCGCGGCGGCGGAGCCTTCCTGCCGGCTGAAGACGGTCTGGTAGCGTTCCGGGTCGCTGGTGCGGTCGTGAATATAGGGCGGGAGCGGCATCTCGCCCAATTCGTTCAGGTAAGGCTCTACAGGCCGGTCGAACTCGATCACGCGCTCCGCTTCTTCGAGCTCTTCCACGACCGTCGCTGTCAGTGAGCCGTCGCCAAAGCTGAGCTTTGTGCCGGCGTTGATGCGCCGCCCGCCTGCCAGCGCCCGCCATGTGCGCTCACCCAGCTTCCGCAGCAGCAACAATTCCACGCTGCCGCCCGTTTCAACCTTGCGCCCGCGCAAACGCGCCGGAATGACGCGGGTCGTATTGAGCACCAGTACGTCGCCCGGGTTGATCAGCTCGACAAGCTCACGAAAGATACGGTGCTGAAT
>QGUR01000393.1 GCA_003242205.1 Chloroflexota bacterium
ATTGCTTGTTTTTTTTTTTTTTTTTTCAACAGAAAACCGACTACCGTATAGGGGTCCGTTTCTGGGGCTCGGAGATTTGTATAAAGGACAGACGAATTTCTTGGCGTCTGCATCCCGCGTCAGGTGGCCGATGGCGAGGTGCTGGCGCAGGGCCTGAACACGCCGCTGGTCATGGCGGGTTTCATTCTGGCGAAGGAAACCCACGCGCCGAACGTGAAGTTCGCTTCGGCCATCGGGCAAAGCCTGTGCAGCGACTGGGCCCCGCTCGGCGTTGGCCGCATCGAGGACTTGTGGCTGGGCAAGGCCGAAATTCACTTCGGCTTCGTGACGGCGGCTGCCGATGCGCTGCCGCGTTACAACCCGAAAGAATTTTTCCGCCCCGCGCAGGTCGACGCGGCGGGCAATTTCAACAACATCGCCTTTGGCAAGGATTACCTGCGCCCGCGTATGCGGCTGCCCGGTACGGGCGGCATCCCCGACGTGACGACCTATTCGGATCACGTTTATCTATACGTGCCGCGCCATTCGCGGGTGACGTTTGTCGAACAGGTGGATTTTGTGAGCGGTCTGGGCCACAGCCCGGCGCGCAGGCGCGGGCGCGGGCCGCGCTATCTCGTCAGCGATCTGGGGCAGTTCGACTGGGCCAACGGGCGCATGCGCCTCACCAGCGTGCATCCCGGCGTGACCGTCGAGCAGGTTCAGAAGAAAACCGGCTTCGCGCTCGAAGTCGCGCCGGATATCCACGAGACGCCGCCGCCAACCCCGGAGGAGTTGCGCCTGCTGCGCGAAAAAATCGACCCGCTCGGCGTGCGCCGGCTGGAGCTTCTGGGCGGCAGCGCCCGTAAAGACCTGCTGCGCGATATCCTCGCTCGCGAAGGCGTGCTGTAGAACCGCTGAGCGCTAGTCCAGCAGCACCCACTCGGCAAGGTTGCGGAAGCGGTCGTCGGGCGAGCCGATGAAGCCAAGCTGCACGCCATCGACGCGGGTTGACGTGGCGTAGGTGAACAGCGGGTAGTACATCGGAATGGCGATCGCCCGGTCGACGAAGTCCTGCTGGAACTGGTGGTAGTAAATGACGCGGTTCACGCCGCTTACATCCTGCCGCGCGCGCTCCAGCGATTCGCTGATGCGCCGGTCGCTGACGCCGCCGTAGTTCTTGCCGTTTTCGTGCTGCCCTTCATGCCAGAATTCGTACACGTCCGGGTCGGCGCTGTCGCCCAGCGAAAGCTCGACCAGCGCGGCGTCGAAATCGCCCGTTTCCAGACGGGTCTGGTAGGTCTCCCGGTCTTCCGAAACGACCGATACGTCCAGCCCGTACTGCGACCACTGCGTCGCTATTTCCTGCACCATTCGCACCAGCGCGGGATCGTCCGGTGCGAGAATTTCAAACGAGAACAGGGCCGAGGTGTTGCGCGAAGCCTCAGCGGTTACCTCTGCCGTGGCCTCGGAAGTCGCTTCGGGGGCGGCCTCGGTGGCTGCGGTTTCCGCGTTTGTGCTGGCCTGTTCCTGCGCCCGCTCGTAAGCGGTTGCCAATAGTCGCCGCGCCTGTTCCGGGTCGTGTGGCGGCCACGGCAGATCGGGTTTGAAGGCCCAGCTTCCGGGCAGGATCGGGCTGTCGGCGCGTACGGCCTCGTTCGGCAGGTTGCGCTCCACGACTGACGAACGGTCGACGCCTACTTCCAGCGCGACGCGCACCCGTTGTTCGCGGAAGAACGACGTGTCCGGGTTATTCCAGTTGAAGATGATGACGCCCAGTTCAGGCAGAAGCTGGGTGTGCGGCACGATATTGCCGAGCGCCAGCAGCGGGGGGCGTTCCTGCCGCTCGCGGGCTGCCAGCCCGTCGACTTCCCCGGCGGCCAGCGCTGCCCGCGCGTCCTCGAACGTGTCGAACAGGCGGAAGCGCATCCGGTCCACGGCATAGCCGGACTGGCCCTCAGGCCGCTGGCGGAACACGGGCGCGACACGCAGATCGACGACACGGATCTTGCCCTGACTGTCCGTTCGCAGCGCTTCAAGCTGGTAAGGCCCCGTGCCAATAGGCGAGAGATTGAACGGGTGGCTGGCAAGCTGGGTCGCGTTCGTACCCTGCAGCGCGTGAGCGGGCAGAATGCCGATGCTGAGCGCGTCGAGGAAACTGCTCAGCCGCTGCGTCAGCCGGAAGCGCACCAGATGGCTGCCCAGCTTTTCGGTTTCGACCGTACGCCAGAATTTTCCCAGCTCCTGCGGCCCCGGAAAATCCGGCGAGCGCAGGATCGACATCGTGTAGATGACGTCGTCGGCGGTGAAGGGGATGCCGTCCTGCCAGAGCACATCTTCGCGCAGGCGTACGATGTATTCCAGCCCGTCGGACGAGATCGTCCAGTCGCGCGCAAGTGCCGCTTCCGGTTCGCCATACGGGTTGGTGCGCGTCAGGCCCTCGAAAATCAGCGAGGTGATGTCGCGGTCGACCGGGTTTAGCGGCGCGAACAGCGGGTTAAGGCGCTGCACTTCGCCGATCAACGCTTCGCGGAAGGTCGGCACGCCGTCGCTGGCCGGGCCGGTTTGTGCCGGCGTCGTCTGTGGAGCGGGAGCTACCGGCGCATCCGTAGCGGGCGGCGCTTCGCTGGCCACGGTTGCCGGTTGCGGTTCCTGCTGTGGGGGTGGGGGCGTTTCGGCAGAACGGACCAGCAGGCTGATGGCGAACAGGCCCGCTGCTGTCAGCAGGGCGATCAGTTGCCAGCGGAGTCCTCGCAACATGCATGCACCTCTTGAAAGCAGTTAAAAAAGAGGCGTTCTGCCCATGAGCAAAACACCTCTGGCAAGTTTCATGGCCTCATGGGAGCGCTGCGAAAGGACTTCGCAACAGACGGCTTGCGGGAGCGCGCTAACGGCTATAGAAAAAGACTGAGAGAATGCAGACAGACAGGAAGGCAATGGCAAGGCCAATCGTGATCTGAAACAGAGTCTTTTCCAGCCCGCGCCGCGTGCGCGCGATGCCACCGCCAATGTCCCCGCCGAGCAGCGTGCCGAGACCGCCGCCGCGCACCTGAAGCAGGATCATGATAATCAGCGTTATCGAAATAATGATGGATACGATTTGAAGAGCGCGATCCACGCGTGAACTCCTGATTTCGCTTGAGCAACGGAAGGGCAGTATAGCATGTGCCCCGGCCTTTGCAAAGTCTGGAAGCGGGCAGGGGGGCGCGCCGCTGTCGATGCGCCGGGCCTTCGGGAAGAACGAGCAGGCGTTCATTCGGAAGCGCCTGCTCGTTCTGGCCTCGATTGGACGCGGTTGTGACCGCGGAGGGCTAGTTACCGCTGGCGACACCCGCGAGGTTTTCGGCTTCTCTGGCCGCGATTTCTTCCATCAGATGCGCGACTGCCGCCTGCAACTGCGGATCGTCGTCCTCGTCCAGCGTCGTCGGGTTCCACTCAACGACGATGTCGGGGATGATGCCGTTGCTGTGTATCCAGTTGCGGGCGGGGGTTAGCCAGCGGGCAATGGTCAGGCGGATGCCGCCGCCGTTAACCAGTTGTTGCCATGTCTGCACCGTGCCTTTGCCAAAGGTAGGTTCGCCGACGATCGTCGCCCGTCCATTATCCTGTCTCTTATAACAATCACCGAGCCAACGAGACCGAAATAGATCCCGTTGGCTTTATTTTACTTAAAAAAAAAAAATAACTATTAAAAACA
>QGUR01000080.1 GCA_003242205.1 Chloroflexota bacterium
GCTGGTTTCCGGTTTTTGGGGCAACCTCAATTTGACAAGCTGTTCGTGCGCGGACGAGCAGATCGATCCGCGTATGGCCAAGCTGAAGGAGCTACTGGACGCCAGTAAATAATTTAACTATTGATGTGGGGCAAAAGGGGGGTGTGCTTTGGTGAATTACGAATCTTCTTATGATCTGGAGCCGGATGCCATGCTGGAGGGGGGCGGTTTCGTTGATGATGCCGCCGCAGAGCTGGACGGCGAACTGGACGACGTGCTCGTCAGCATGGAGGACGCTGACGACCTGTGGTTTGAGGAGGACTTCGAAGACGACCTCGGTGATGAGCTTCTTGAAGATGAGGATCTGGAGCAGCTAGGTATCCAGGAACTGTCTTCCAGTGATACCGTCGGGCTTTACCTCAAGGAAATGGCGCGGGTGCCACTTCTCACGACCGAGGAAGAAATCAGCCTGTCGAAGCGGCTGGAAGCAGCCCACCAAGCAGCGCGCAAACTGAAGCAGTACCCCGGGCATCCCCGCAGCGCGGAATGGCAAAGTCTGGTTCAAGACGGGATGATCGCCAGAGAGCATTTGATCAAGGCAAACACCCGTCTTGTTGTTTCTGTGGCCAAAAAGTATATGAATCGCGGCGTGCCCTTCCTCGATCTGATTCAGGAAGGCAATCTGGGATTGATGAAAGCCGTCGAAAAATTCGATTACCGGCGCGGTTTTCGTTTCAGCACTTACGCAACCTGGTGGATTCGCCAGACGATCACGCGCGCGATTGCCGATCAGGGGCGCACCATTCGCGTGCCGGTTCACATGAGCGATCGCATCCGGCGTCTGTATCGTGTCGCGCGCCAGCTTGAGCAGGAATACGGTCGCAAGCCGACGCCTGAGGAAATCGCCGCTGAAATGGGCATCGAACCGCGCAAGGTGCGCTGGATGCTGCGCGTTTCCTGGCAGCCTCTGAGCCTCGAACACCCGGTCGGCGAGGATGATGATAGCGAGCTGGGGCACTTCATTGAGAATGACAGCCTGCCGACGCCGTCTCAGGTCGCCATCGACAATATGCTTCATGCCAAGATCGAAGAATTGCTCAATACGCTGACACCACGCGAGGCGCGCATCCTGCGCTTGCGCTTTGGCCTGCAGAACGGTCGCAGCCATACGCTGGAAGAGGTGGGGCAGAAATTCGGTTTGACGCGCGAACGCATTCGCCAGATCGAAGGTCGCGCGTTGCGCCGGCTACGCCATCCACGCCGCAGCCGCCACCTGCGGGATTATTTGAGTTAATTTCATAAAGAGTCTGTGAGTAGTTATCCCGGTAAGGTGCTGGCGAGGCTGGTAGATCGTCGCTTAGTCTTGTAGAGCAGCCTCGGCAGCTTTGAGCGCTGTGGTATAAGGCAGGCCGTGTCTGCTATCGTTTGGCGTCGCTTTATAGCCGCCATAAATCGCGTGACCGGCCTGCATCCAGAAGCAGTCGACGACCGCGAAACCCGCCGCGCTCAGCCATTGCAACTGAGCGAACAGCGGCGATGGCTTGTCAACCGGATCGGGAAACCGGAAATGGTTCCAGTTTTCCTGCTGGAATAAACGCGCCAGCGCGTCGGAGCCAACCAGCGCCTGAGACTGTAGCTCTACCGTCCTGTCCCATGTCGAAGCGAATAGCTCTCGCGCTTCGCCTCGCGCGGGTTCCACCAGATCCGCGATCAGCAGCGCGCCCCTGTCCGACAGTCTGGCCGCGATTGCCGCAAACAGAAATTGTTTTTGCGGGCCGGACAGGTGGTGGACGCAAAGCGAGGACAGAACGACATCTGCCCCATCAAGCAGCGGCAGCCAGCCGGTCGCGGCCATATCGAACGAACCGACGCTCGCCCGTTCGCCAAAGGGAGCAAGGCGCTGTGCCGTCGCCGCGCGCATCGATTCCGAACCGTCGAGCGCGAGCAGTGTCGCCTGTGGAAACGCGCCGAGCAAAGCGCTGGCCAAACGCCCTTCGCCTGACGCCAGCTCGACCACGCGAAATGGTTGATCTGGCGCGAACGGGATGAGCGTCAGGAGCGCTGCCATTTGCTCGGCGCGCGCCGGGACCGCGACCTGAGCCAGCCGCCGGTAGGCTGCAGAAGTCGTTTCTGTCCAGTTTTCTCCCACGCGCAATTGCCTCCTTGTCGGTTGTGCGGGCGTGCTACTCAGCCCAGGCTTTCGACCGCTCGACGGCGCGCTGCCAGCCTGCATACAGCGCATCGCGCTGATCGGCCGACATGCGCGGTTCGTAGGTTCGTTCCACGCGCCATTGTTGGGCCAGTTCCGCTTGCGCCGGATAGAAGCCGGTCGCCTGACCTGCCAGATAGGCCGCGCCGAGTGCCGTCGTTTCGGTAACTGCCGGGCATTCGACTGGCACGCCCAGAATATCCGCCTGGAACTGCATCAGGAAGTCATTGTGGACCATGCCGCCGTCGACGCGCAGGGTTTGCAACGTCAGGCCTGAGTCGGAATGCATGGCCTCAACCACATCGCGCGTCTGGTAGGCTACGCTTTCGAGCGTCGCGCGCGCCAGTTCGGCGCGTCCGCTGCCGCGCGTCAGGCCGACAATCGTTCCCCGCGCATACTGGTCCCAGTAGGGCGCGCCCAGACCCACAAACGCCGGCACGAAATAGACGCCGCCGGTATCGCTGATGCTTTTCGCCAGCGCATCCGTCTCCGATGCCGAGCCTATGATCTTGAGTTCATCGCGCAGCCACTGCACCGCCGCTCCCGCGATGAAAATCGAACCTTCCAGCGCGTACTGCACGGGCTGGCCTTCGATCTGCCAGGCTATCGTCGTCAACAGATTGTGGCGCGATTCGGTCGCATGCCCGCCGGTGTTCATGAGCAGGAAACAGCCCGTGCCGTAAGTGTTCTTGGCCAGACCCGGCTCAAAACAAACCTGGCCGTAGGTCGCTGCCATCTGATCCCCGGCGATACCCGCGATCGCAATCGGGCTGCCGAACAACGACGGTTCGGTTTCGGCATAAATCTGGCTACTGGGAACGACCTCCGGCAGCAGCGCGCGCGGGATGTTCAGCCGTTCCAGAATCTCGTCGCTCCACTCCAGCCGGTGAATGTCGTAGAGCATGGTGCGCGAGGCGTTGGTTACGTCGGTGATATGGCGCGCGCCGCCGGTAAGCCGCCAGATGAGGAAACTGTCGATCGTGCCAAAAGCAAGCTCCCCCGCTTCGGCGCGCTGGCGTAAATCCGGCACGTTGTCGAGCAGCCAGGCGACTTTGGTTCCGGAGAAATAAGCGTCTGTCACCAGCCCGGTGCGGGCCTGAATGACCTGATCGAAGCCTTCGCCCTTCAGCGCGTCGCACATCGGCGCGGTTCTTCGGTCCTGCCAGACGATAGCGTTGTGTACGGGCAAGCCGGTGCGACGGTCCCAGATGACCGTCGTTTCGCGCTGGTTGGTGATTCCCACCGCGGCGATGTCGGCCGGCGTGGCCCCGGCGCTTTCCAGCACCTGTCGCGCGACGCGTAACTGCGTTGTCCAGATGTCTTCAGGATTGTGTTCAACCCACCCGGGCTGAGGATAAAGCTGGGGAAATTCTTCCTGAGCGACGGCGATCATCGCACCACCGGCATCGAACAGGATGGCGCGCGATGATGTCGTGCCCTGATCCAGTGCAAGGACATAATTGGGCATCACGATTCCCTTTTTGAATGAGGTTCATTTTCCATACGCCCGATTATAGTCCGAACTGGCTTGCTTACGGGGAGTAGAAGCCTGTCAGTGAGAGGTGGTTACATCTGTCACAGGCAGCCAACGCCATCTGGAAATAAACTGATTTTAGAACAGATAGCCATAGAAAAACCGTGTGCCGCCGAATCGCCATTGCTGTGCGGGCAGGCAAGCGCCGGCCAAACGGGATGCATGTGGCGTATCCGGCAGTTTTCCTCCGTCGGCTGCCGGATGCGAAAAACTGTTTGTGGGGGTGGGCCACAGCCGCCCCCACACCTTTTTCTCACAGGATATCCAGCGAAGAAAACGTGCCATCTGGACCTGGCTTGAAGTCGACAACGCGGATAACGGCGTCGACATTCAACGGCCCGTACAGGTGCGGATACAGGTCCTCTGCTTCGTCTGCTTTCGGCCCGTTGCCCCCGGCATGAACCGGCGCTTCCCAGCGTAGTTCGGAGGTCAGCCGTTTGGTGTCGACTACCAGCAGCACGAGGTCGTTGCGCCCGGCGTAAAAATTATTCGCCACCTGCAAAATCTGATCGGGTCTGGAAAAGTGGATAAAGCCCTGCGTCTGTAACGTGTCTCCCTTGTACAGCCCGATGGACCGCGCTTCGTCCCAGGCATCGACGGTAGTGATGTGCAGAATAAGCGCCATAAACGTGAGCTTTCCTGTTCCTTTTGGCTTGCCGGCTAACGCCGCGATAGAATGTTTACGTTAAAAATAATTCTGATTGAGGTGCAACCGATGGGTTGTCTTGGACGGCTGTTTCGGCTGGTCGCACAGGCGATTATCTGGTCGATCGCCAGTAGAATAATGACACGCTTCCTGCGCCGGCGCTAGGAAGCGGCGCAAGCGGGGGGATGTTATTGGCCGGCGCTCCGTGTGTGCCGCTGGAAGAACTCCCAGATGGCGCGTGTAGCGTCGATGTCCATACTCGTCCGGCCAACGTCCAGCCGCGCTTCAAACGGATGGCCCGGCCAGGTATGGCCGCCACCGCGCACCAGCAGAAGCTCAACGGAGGTCCCGTCAGCGCAGTCCGTGTAAGCCTGACGGCGAATGCGCGTGCCGTCTTCGGGGTCGGCATCCGGCAGCGTTTCGAGCGTGAACTTTTCGTTGCAGCGGTTGTGTTCGGCCCAGTAGCGCATGCTCTCTCCAACGGAAAGCATCATGCGATTGCCATAAGGATCGCGATAGCCTTCCGCCGGGATCACCGTATCCTCGGTTCCCTGAATAATCAGCACTGGAGCTGGTTCGGCGAACAGGCAGGCGTCAAGCTGGTAGGCGGGAAACGTCGAAGCGACCGAGGCGGCTGCCGCGATTTGATGGGGAAGCTGGCAGGCGAGGCGAAACGCCATCATGCCGCCCATTGAATATCCGGCGACATAAATGCGCTCTGGGTCGATGTTGATCTGCGCCGTCAGAAAATCGATCATGCGGCTGATGAAGGTCACATCGTCGATGACCAGCGTCTCGCGCAGAGGGCGCGCGTCGTTCCACGCGCGGTTGAAGCCGTCGGGATAGGCGACAATGAACCCGGCTTCGCGCGCCAGACTGTCAAAGCCGCTGAAGCTGGCGATGCTGGGGCCGGTCCCGCCCGCCCCGTGCAATACCAGCACCAGAGGAACCGGCTCGCCGTTCCGGTCATAGTCTGGCGGCACGAAGACGTGCAGGCTGCGTTCGCGCCCGCCAACCACGAACCCGAGCGAGTATGCGCCCGGATTGTCGAAGCTATCCACTGCCTCCCGCTGCGCCCGCCCCGGGTGAGCTTCGGCGAAGGCGAATAGCAGAGCGACCAGACCAGTCAGCAACAGCGCGCGAGCCGTCATCGGGAAACCTTTCGGAGCGGCATACGTGTATTGATCTTACCCGCTTGGCCGCCCGAAAGTTCGGAAAAGCTCGGAAGGAAATTGCCGCTATAAAAAAGCCGCTTTCCAGAACCGGTTTCCCGTTTTGGAAAGCGGCCGGGCGAAGGGCCTAGAATCCGAGCTTGGCATACTCCGAGAGATACTTGTAGGCGTTGTCAGGCAGCACTGTGACGATGACTCCCGGCTCTCCGGCGTTCGCCAGTTCTTCGGCGATCTGCAACGCGCCGACGACTGCCGCCGCAGCGCTGATACCGACCAGATAACCTTCCTCACGGGCCAGCCGTCGCGCCATGGCATAGGTTTCCTCGGTGCTAATTTCAAGCAGCCGGTCGGCAAACGTCTCGTCGTAGATGCCCGGCTTGATGGCCGTGGGCATGTGCTTCAACCCTTCGAGACCGTGGAAAGGCGAGTCTGGCTGGATGGCGATGACCTGAATGGCGGGATTGTAGTCTTTCAGCCGCCGTCCAACGCCCATGAGCGTGCCGCTTGTGCCAAGGCCGGCGAGGAAGTGCGTCACCCGCCTGTTGGTCTGCGCCCAGATTTCGACGCCGGTTGTGTTGTAATGTGCCTGCCAGTTGGCCGGATTGTTGTACTGGTCGGCATAAAAGTAGCGATCCGGTTCTCTGGCGACCAGCGCGCGCACGGCTCGAATCGCGCCGTCCGAACCCTCCAGCGGGTCGGTCAGCACCAGATCCGCGCCGTAAGAGCGCAGGATGGCGATCCGCTCGGCGCTGGCGTTGGCGGGCAGGAACAGTTTGACCGGATAGCCGCGCGCCGCGCCCAGCATGGCATAGGCGATGCCGGTGTTGCCGCTGGTGCTGTCTACGATTGTCTGTCCCGGTCGCAGCCTGCCGTCCTGCTCGGCTTGCCGGATGATGTTCAGTGCCGCCCGGTCCTTGACGCTGCCGCCGGGATTGGTCCACTCGGCTTTGGCGTAAACCGTGACCGAAGGCGGTAGGTGCGCCGTCACGCGGCGCAGGCGCAGCAGCGGCGTGTTGCCAATCATGTCTTCGACGCTGACCGCCCGGACAGACGTCGATTCAGTCGTGACATTCGGAAAAGCGATCGTCATTTCCGTCTCGTTTCGGATAACTAAAAAGGCTGGCAAAGCAACAAAAAAGCGCGGCGTTCCTCCGGCTTATGCCGGGGCGCAGCGCGCACTTTCTGTTACCGCCAGCCTTGTCAGGCGCGTGGTGACTGGATTACGTCACTGTCTGAAGTGCGTTCAACGCCCCGCGTTCAGACAGCGACAACACAGACAGAGTTGCATTCGTTGTTGCTCCAGAGTCCACCGGATAGTCCCACAACTACCCATTCGGACACCCTCAGTCTAGCCGACAAACGGACGGGTGTCAACTTAAGCCGGGGGTAAGCGCCTGTTTCTTTAGCTGACGCTCATTCTGCCGCTTTTTACGGCCAGAAGGTTCGACCGCGCTCATGAGATATCGTCCTGCGGTTACACCCGAATAGCTCATCGGTACTGCCTTCATGGCGCGCCGGAAGACCTTGCCTATACTAAAAACAGACCTGCATTCCTGCTGGGAGAATGACGTCGATGAGCGAGAAGCCGCGTTTGATCTATGGAGCGAGCGTGCGGCGAAAGCGGTACTTCGTGCGCTTTTTGCGCGCGCTGTTTCTGACGGTGGTAGTGGCGGGCGCGTATATTGCCCTCAACGAAGCATCGCGGCGCGCGCTGGCCGATCCGCTGCTATTGAACATTGGGCAGCTTGTCGCGGTCGTGCTGGCGGGCATGCTGGCGGTGCGCGCGCTCTACAATCTGGTCATGGCGCTGGTACGCCGTTCGGAAACCGTGCGTATATATGACAAGGGCATCGTGTGGACGAAGGCTGGCGTGCAGCACAAATACGCCTGGCATCAGCTCGAAACCTATCGGGAAGGCGCTCGTGGCCTGTACTTCGCGCGCTGGCCGGTGCTCCAGTGGGGCGCGAATGTTTTTACGATGACCGATGGTGTACAGTTCCGCTATAACCATCGCTTTGGGGATACGCGCACCGGCACGCAGGCAGCGCGGCGCTACGCGGATTACGTGACCGGCGTGCGGATGGGACGGGCGTTGCGGGCGCAGCGGCCCGTGCAGTTGCACCCCCGTCTGACGATTTATCCGACTGGCATTGAGAGCGGCAAACACGAGATCCACTGGTCGGAGGTCGATGTGCGAATGCAGGGCAACCGGCTGGAAATTCGCCGCCTCGACACGAAAGGGCGCTTCAAAACCGTGGGGCGCTATCCCCGGCATAAGGTCGACAACGTAGGCGGGTTGATCGAAGTTGCCAGCGCGACCATCGCCAACTACCAGCCGGAGCGTTTTCGTCAGGCGGCAACGGCGGCCTCTCACGGGCAGTTAAGGGCGCGCGTGTAAGCTGAAGCGAGCAGCGCGGGTAGCGAAAGGAGCGCCGGTGAACCGCCAAACTGTCATCAGTCGTCACCGCCTCAAGCCGGCTTACCGCTTCGGCCTGACGGCTCTGTGGTGCGTTCCTCCCACACTGTTCCTGCTGGTCATTCTCTGGGGCAAAGGGATGGACGCCGGTTTACTGGATCCGCGCTTTCTGCTGCCGTTGCTGCTGATGCTGCTGCCCGCTGCCTACATCTGGCAGGAAGGCGTTGACGTGCTGGCAGATGGCATTGTCGTACGCGTTTTCTGGCCGCGCTATTATGCCTACGCCCGGCTGGACACGTGGTATTACGACGCTCGCGAAGGCCGGCGTGTGCTTACCGTATGGACGGAGAACCGGCACAAGGCGCTGGAGGTGCGGGCTGCACATCTGACCGGTGTGCCGCTGCTGCTGCGCGCGCTCAAAGACCGGGTTCGCAACCGGCAATGGCCTGCCTGAACGGGCTAAAGGCCGCGCAGTTTGGCGATCAGCCGTTGAATGACCGATTTTTCGGCATTTGGCGGCTTGGGGGCCGGCATCAGGCTGCGAAGCCGCGCAATTTCGTCGATGAGCATGGCGCGATGCACGGTTTCTCCGTTGACGATGTACCAGTGATTGCCGATATAACGGCACTGCGGTTCGCGCGCGTGGACGCTCTGGTAGGCTTTGCGATAGCCGTCCACGATATACCGCGGTGGAATGGTGGGGTCGTCGTAGGTCAACATCGTCATCGTCTGCCCCGTCAGCGAAAATCGGCGCTTGAATCTATTATAAATTTAGATGGCTGTGGTCAATCACCTTTTTCTTAATGAAAGTGCGGCGCTGCCGCGTTCCGCGTCAGCCATATGGCTCTTGCGTTCGCCGGAGGAAATATAGTGACCAAACGTTGGCTCATTTCGCTGGTTTTTCTGCTCGTGTTTTCCGGCGTGGCGTTCGCTCAGGACGCATCGCGCGCGCCTGTCCTGCTGCTCATCAACGGGGCGAACGTCTGGGGATACTACCCGAACGGCATGGCCCAGTTGACGGCGACCGGCTATGCTGACCGCCCCGTCATATCGCCAGATGGCAGCCAGTTCGCCTATAACACGTTGGCCGAAATCGGCATTCGCGCGCTGCGGACCACGGGCGGTCTTGTCAGCGAATTGCCTGCGGATATCCGGCTATATCACCTGCCGACGCGCTCGGAAATCCTTGTCGCGACGCAACCGGCCGACGCAACGTTTAATGCCGGCGAACCCGTCAGAGCGATCGTCCGGTCGTCTCCCGCTTGGTCGCCGGATGGCTCGATGCTCGCCTGGACCGAGGATGTCGCGCCGGAGGCCGTGCGCCGGTTGGTCGCGTACACGGTGGCAAGCGGCGAAACCCGTATTTTGACCGAAGACTTACCGCTTCAGGCGGGTTTTCAGCAGACGCTGCCGCTGCGCTGGGGGCCGGGCGGGATTGCGCTGCACAGCGTTGAAGCTGCTCCGGCGGGCGCGGGAACGCCGCAGCCAACCGTGGATCGCATTCTGGTGTATTCGCCCGATGGCGCATTGCTATCTTCTACCACGCTGCAGCCGCAGCCGGGCGAATTTCTGTATGCCTTTGAGTGGATCAGCGACGGCGAGGCCAGTCGCGTTGGCGTGATTTACAGTACCGGGCGCTGGGAACTGATCGACCCGGCGACGGGCGCGATAGCGCCGCTGAACGGCACGCCCGAACTGTACTCGACGCTGGCCCCCGACGGGGTATCCGTGCGTTTTGGCGTCGCTAACCATCCCGATACCGGCGTGGTGTTCACGTGGCGCGCGGGCGATCTACTGCTTCCCTATACCGGGCCGCTGGAATGGCTGAGCATTGCGCCGACCGGCGACCGCATCGCCTATGCCGATAGTGGTATTGGCTATATCTGGCAGGAAGGTGAGACGCAGTTGATTTACGGGACCAATGACTTCAACTCGCGCGTCTCTGATGTCGTCTGGGGGCCAACCGCGTGGCGCGTGGCATCGCCCTGAGGACGCGCCGCGCCTGTTGAGGCGATTTCCCGGACAACAGAACGGGACGTGGCAATAAAAGGCATTCGATGCCTGCCACGTCCCGCTTGTTTTTCTGCTATGAACAGGTCAGAGGTGTCTGCGCTACGGGCTGACCTGCGAGTGCTCCATCGTGCGGCATGGATCGCTGCCAGCCGGGGACTCGCGCCGCGCGTCTGTCCGCGGCTGGGGAGCCTGAGTTGTCGATTGTAGAAAGCCAGCGATCCGGCTGAAAAGCGACTTCCGGTTGGGATTGTACTGCCGGTCGCGGGCCTGAGCAGCCAGAATTTCATCCTGCCGAATTTTCGCAATCCGGTTGATCGTGATCGGGTCCATTTGAACACCCCCTCGTCTTTTGCATCTCGGTTTTGCTGCAAAGCATCCCCGAACACTCAAGAGCATATGACGCAGGCGGTGGTAGCGTCATCCACCGAAGGTGGTAATCCTTTTGTCGTGTAGGGGTATTCTGGTTTGCGCCGGGTTACAGCAGGTTGAGCCGGGCAGCCTGTGCCAGCGCCTGGGTGCGGCTGTTGACGTTGAGCTTGCTGTAGATGTTCCGCGTGTGGACTTTCACCGTTCCAACCGATAGCACCAGTCGCTCGGCGATTTCACGGTTGGACAGGCCCTCGGCAATCAGGCGCAGCACCTCAAGTTCGCGCTCGCTCAGCGGATCGATCAGGTCGTGCCCGGCGTCCCGCCGCCGGACTTCCCGTACCTCGTTCAAAATCGTGCGGATGACGGCCTCCAGATTCTGGCGCGCGCCGCGCTCCCATGCTGCCCGATACGCTTCGGGGCTGAGCCGCTGTTCGAGGTCGGCGCGCAGGCGCGCCGTCATCGGCCAGCGATGCAGCCAGCCGTTGGCCCACGGTGGCTGGTGAAATGCCAGACTCAGCAGTTCGGCTGCTTCCTCCAGCGCGCCGCCGTGCGCCCGCGCGACCGCTTCCAGCGCCAGAATGACCGTTCCCGGCCCCGGATCATCCAGGCGTTCCCAGTGGATGTGGGCGTAGCCGCGGCGGGCGGCTTCAATATCGCCCAGACCGAGGCTTGCCAGCGCCTGTCCCCAGCGGGCGCTGAGATCGTTCCAGTCGAAGAAGGGTTCCAGCGAAAAGCGTGCGTTTTCCTGCGCCAGCCGCGCGCTTTGCTGGTAATTTTCGTCGGTGACGGAAAGCAGCAGCGCCAGCAGCCCGCGCGAGAGCAGTTTGCCCGGCAGATTGCTGCTTTCCACCGCCAGTTCATGCATTTCTTCGGCCAGCACCCGCGCTTCTTCCATGTCGCCCTTAAAGGCGGCGAGTTCCGCCACCCGGAACAGGGCGTGGAGAATGCCTTTAACGCTGCCGATTTCGCGCATCAGCGCCAGCGCCTGGCGCGCGTAGCGCTCGCACTCAGGATAATCCAGCTCGGCCAGCATCATGTCGGCCAGATTGAGCGTGATCCACGCGACGCCGTTCAGGTCGCCGATTTCCTGACGCAGGCGCAGGCTTTGCTCGATCATCGGTATCGCGGCATCCCGGCGATGTTCATCGAAGTACAGGCTCATGCCCAGCCATGCCAGCGCTTCGCCGGTATAGAAACCGTCGTTCAGCGCCTCGAAAATGGCGTGGCTTTGCTCGAAACAGGCGACCGCGCTTTCCGCTTCGTCATCGCCGGTCGCCAGTTCCCAGGATTCGATAATGCCGAGTACCAGCAGGCAGAAGCCGGTTTCGGCCTGATCGCCACGGGCGCGGGCCGCCTCCAGACACGGACGAACCGCCGCGCGAGGGTCGAAGTCGATGCGGACGTCCCCCAGAATGATCAGCCGCACAAGCCGCATGCGTAGACGGCACAATGCCTCTGCCGCTTCATCGTCGCCGGCGGCGTCCGCCAGTTGCTCCAGCGCTGCTTTGAACAGGGCGATGCCCTCCTGATAGCGCCCGCGCATGTCGATGAACAGGTGCAGGCTTTCCGCAGCCCGATTGAGCGCGGCGTAGCGCCGTTCCTGAATCGCCAGTTGCCATGCGTTACGCACGTTCTCGAAATCCATGGCGATGGTATCGAGCGCGGCAACTTGATTATGCGCCTTGATGTCCGGTTCGAGACGATGCAGGAGGCCGAGATAGTAGTCCACATAGGCGCGCCGGACTGCCTGTGTGTTGCCGGCGGCGTCCAGTTGCTCGGCGCCATACTGGCGCAGGAGTTCGTGGACGTCATAGCGCCCTGCGGCGCTCAGATGCAGCAGCGATTTATCGACCAGCGCCGCCAGTGTGTGCAGCGAGGCCCCGGCCACCACCTGCGCCGCCTCGCGCGTGAAGCCGCCGCGAAACACCGACAGCCGCTGAAAGACCTCGCGCTCTTCGTCGGACAGCAGCCGCCACGAGTGGTTGAAAACCGAGCGAATGCTGCGGTGACGCTCCGGCAGGTTGCGCGAACGCGTCACCAGAATGTCCATATTGCGCTGAATCTCGCGCGCGATTTCGCTCGGTTGCAGCGTGTTCAGCCAGCCCGCCGCCAGCTCAATCGCCAGCGGCATGCCCTGAACCAACCGGCAGATTTCAACCACGCCGTCGCTGTCTTCGCTCAGGGTGAAATCGCCGCGAATACGCCGCGCGCGATCCAGAAACAACTGAATCGCGCTGTAATCTTCCAGCGGGCGGCCGTTCTTGCGGTCGGGGTAGGACATACCCTCCACCTGCCGCACCCACTCCTCCTGCAGATTGAGCGCCTCGCGCGAGGTCACCAGAATCTTAAGTCTGTGGGTTGCGGCCAGAATGTCGGAGACGACCTCGACGCCGTCCAGCAGATGCTCGAAATTATCGAGCACCAGCAGCAGGGACTTCGTCTGTTTGTCGCTCAGATAATCGAAGAACTGCTCGCGCGGGTCGCGGTTATCCTGCTGGAAGCGAAACAGCATCGCGCCGGCGACCGCTGTCAGAATGTCCGCCGACCGGCTTAACGGCGACAGCGACACAAAATAGACGCCATCGGGGAATGATTCCCGTTTGCGCGCGGCGATTTCCTGCGCCAGTCGCGTCTTGCCAATGCCGCCCGGCCCAACCAGAGTCAGCAGGCGGCAGGCCGGGTCTTCCAACAGCCTGCCGATTTCCTCGATTTCCTTGGATCGACCGATAAAGGAGGTCGGCGCGAGTGCCGTGTCGTGCATCGCCGCGTCCTGACTGTTCGCTCTGTTGCTAACATTATTATAGGGCAATTACGGGCCTGTGGAGAGGGCCAAAGCCGCTTCTGCTCTGGTCCGTATCAAACCTTAACAGATTTTAAACGTCCCGTAAAGTCTGTTTGATGTTGGTTTCTGCACGGGATAGCGGCCCGGTTTTCGCGCCGGAGAGTGCGGTTGCCGCCGTGCAATACTGGCTGCGGGAAAACGGCTGTGAAGCCCTCGTCAGTTCTACGCCTGCTTTGCGTTGGGTAGCAGCATGCAACCAATCGAGTTAGGAAAGCGTCTTATTGTTAAAGTCAGGATAGGCATACAGATCAATCAAACTGGGGGAATATGACGAAACAGGAAAACAGCGCCAAAGGCGCATACTAGCGTGAATATCTCACGATGGGCTTACCCACAAAGCGGGATAACTGCCTTATAATTAAGGTAGTTATATCCCGCTTTATAGCGCATCTTGCGAAGGAGTAGCAGTGATGTGGAGAAGCATATCGTTGGCGGCTGTCCTGCTGGTCGTGCTTGCCGTCGCGCTCGTTCAGCCGGCGCAAGCTGAACCACTCGCGCAGGCCAACGTCATCTGGAACGCAGAGTATTACAACAACCCCAATCTGCAAGGCTCGCCGGCGGTACGCCGTCAGGATCAGGCGATTGCCTTCGACTGGGGGCATGGCTCGCCGGCGTCGGGCATTAATGCCGATAACTTCTCGGCGCGGTGGGGAACGGACGTTTACCTGCCCGCAGGCACGTACCGCTTCTTTGCTCTGGCGGACGACGAGGTGCGGGTCATCGTCGACTTCCAGTTTCATCCGCTGATCGACACCTTTGGTCAGGGCAAGGTGAATCAACTGGTGTGGGCGGATATCACGCTGGCGGCGGGCCTGCATCACATTCAGGTCGACTATCGTGAGCAGGGCGGCACGGCGTTTGTCTTTGTCAGCTTTGCGAACGCTGCCAACAACCCGCAGCCGAACTTCCCGGCGCTCAACCTGCCTGTGCCGGTTACGCCCGGCCAGTGGACGGCTCAGTACTTTGCCAACCGCGATCTGGCGGGTTCGCCCACGCTGATTCAGTCGGAAAGCCAGGTCACCCGCGACTGGGGCGAAGGTTCTCCTGCGCCTTCGATTCCGGGCGATAACTGGTCGGCGCGCTGGACGACCGTGCAGAACCTGCCCGCCGGTAACTATGAGATCATGGTACGGGCTGACGACGGCGTCCGGGTTTTCGTCGACGGTCTGGCGGTGATCAACGAATGGCATACCGCCACCGGCCTGACCTACACGAACACGCTGTACCTGACTGCCGGGCCGCACAGCTTCCTTGTGGAGTTCTTCGAGGCGGGCGGTGTCGCGTTCATCGACTTCCAGGTGCGGCAGTTGACGAGCGTGCAGCCGACGCCCATTGTCCCGGTAGTGCCCGTCATCCCCAGCCCGACCGGGCAGGTAGCGACCGTGACGGCGTCGCGTCTGAACGTGCGCGACCAGCCCAATCCGTTTACGGGGCGCATCATCAACATCATCAGCCGTAACCAGACGTATCCGGTGCTGGGGGCCAACGAGAACAACACGTGGGTGCAGTTGGACGTCAACGGGCAGATTGGCTGGGTCAACGCCAACTACGTCCGCCTGAGCGGCGCGGATGTTGCCACGCCGACGCCTGTCCCGCAGATTCCGGGTTCGTCCGGCTATTCGGCGACCGCGTATCCGTATGCGGTGAACATCCGCAGTGGCCCGGGCACGCAGCACGGCGTGATCGCCCGCCTGCCGCTGAACGCATCGGCCCCGATTATCGGTCGCAACTTTGACTCGACCTGGTGGCAGATCAATTACAACGGCATCGTGGGCTGGGTGAGCGCGCCGTACGCCCGCATTCAGCAGGGCGCTGACGTCAGCCGCATTCCGGTGACAGGATAGCGCTTTCGCGTTTCCAAAAAACGGGGAGCATTCCGGCAGGTTGCTCCCCGTTTTTATTGCATCAAGGGCTGGGTTCGGCGCAGTCTGGCAGCTCGCTGACGTTGATCGGCCAGTCGCGCGCGTAGAAATGCAGGTATTCCGGCATGTGACTTGTCCAGTAGGCGTCGTCATGGTCGCCAACCGGGTTGATGATGTAGGTGTGCCGGATGCCGCGCGAACTCAGGCGGCTGGAGAATAACTCCAGATTCGCGCCTACAAGATCGCTGGCGCCGTTGTCCAGATACATGCGTATGTCGCTGCTCTCCAGCGCGCTGGTGTTGAGCGCCAGATCAAGCGGGTTGAACTCCGGCGGCGCGTTGTTGCGGTCGAAGAAAGCGCTGTGCCCGCCGATGATGCCGAACAGGTCCGGGTGGCGCAGGCCAATGCTGTAGGCCCAGAAGCCGCCGCGCGAGATACCGCCAATCGCCCGGTAATCGCGATTGTTCCACGTGCAGAAGTCGCGCTCGATGGCGGGCATCAACTCTTCCAGCAGCACCGTTTCATAAGAAGCATCGGGCGGGAAGCGGTTTTCGTTGCCAATCCTTCCCGTATACGGCATGACGACGATCATCGGCGCCAGCGAACCGGAAAGGATTTCCCGGTCGAGCACATCATCCATGCCGAGCGTTTCCCATTGCAATTCGGTTTGCTGCTGGCCATGCAGCAAAATGACATAGGGATAGCGCTTCTGCGTTTCGACATAACACGGCGGCACATAGACGCGGTAGCGCAGGTTTTCGCCGGCCACGGCGCTGCGGAATTCGTCAAACGGGATGATCTGCCCGCCGTCGGCCTCGCAGGGATAGGGCGTGGCGGTCGGCGTGCTTGGTATGGTTGCAGTCGGCAGCGGCGTGCGTGTGACGGCAGGCGTCGGCGTTGGCGATG
>QGUR01000081.1 GCA_003242205.1 Chloroflexota bacterium
CGCGACCCCTTTCGTATTCCCTGCCCCCTGCGAGGGTTGCGACGCGGTTTTCACCGAAAACGCCGAAGTCATGGGCCCCGTGCGGACGCAGGCAGCAAAAATGGCGTCGCCGAAACTGACACTGCATCGTGGCCTGCCGCGCTACGCCGACATCAACACCGTGTTCACAGCGGAATACCAACTCGTCATGCTGGGCGAGAAAAGCCCCGAAGACGCACTGGTCGCTATCGACGCCGCGATAACGCAAATCCTGTCCGAATCGTAAGCCATCCGACGACCTCGTTCAGAATATCAGACCGGGGGCTGTGACGTCACAGCCCCTAATAGCGACGACGGCGCTGGCACGTGAGGTTGCCACGTGATTGCCAACAGGATTCTGCTATGTCTTATCGCCTAAACCGCCGAACCGCACCCTACCTGTTCCTCTTGCCGAGCTTCGCGCTGTTGCTTGTTTTCAGCCTGATCCCTTTTGTTCAAGGGCTGTACTTTTCGCTGACCGACTACCCGCTGCTGCAAAGCCCGAAGTTCGTTGGTCTGGACAACTTTGCCCGCCTGTTTCGCGACCCACTGTTTGTCGCCTCGCTCAAAAATACGCTTGTCTACATGATCGCCACGGTGGCGCTGCGTGTTATTTTGGGCCTTGCAGTGGCGGTAGCGCTTAACGGGCCGCTGCGTGGGCGGGTAGTGTTCCGGGCGATTTTTTACCTGCCCGTAATCGCGCCGCTGGTAACGGTATCGGTTATCTGGCGTGTCATATTCGACACCTATTCAGGTGTATTGAACGCCGGGCTGGAACTGCTCGGAATTGCGCCGATCCCATGGCTAACCAGCACGGCATGGGCTATGCCGGCGGTCATTATCATGAGCGTCTGGAAGACGTTTGGCTGGAACACGGTCATCTTCCTCGCCGGATTGCAGGGCATTCCGCAGCAGTTATACGAAGCAGCCGCTATTGACGGCGCTTCCAAATGGCGTTCGTTCATTCACATTACGCTGCCGCTGCTCAGACCGACGATCCTGTTGGCGGTCGTGACATCGACCATCAGCGCATCACAGGTGTTCGATCAGGTGTACGTCATGACAGGTGGCGGTCCCGGCTATAGCACCATGACGTTGGGCCAGATGGTCTATACCGCTGGTTTCCAGAATTACGAGATGGGCTATGCATCGGCAGTGTCGGTCATTCTGTTGCTGATATCGTTGGCGCTGACTCTGGTGCAGTTCAAGTTCCTCGGTCAGGAAGTGAAATATTAGGCCGTGTCACATCGCCGCGGCAGGCTAGCGGCGGCTCCGGGAGGTCCCGTTGGAAATTACCAGTACCCGCATTCAATCACAGCGCGAAAGTCTTCAAAGGTGTCGCGTGCGTTTCGACCCGTGGCGGATTTTGCTATACATCGCGCTAACCGTGCTGGCGTTGATCACGCTGTTCCCATTCATCTGGATGGTGCTGATGGCGCTCAAGACACCCGCCGAAGTGTTTGAGTGGCCGATCCAACTGCTACCTGATAACCCGCAGTGGTCGAACTTCGCAGAAGCGTGGGCGCGCCAGCCATTCACTCGCTACTTTCAGAACACACTGTTTATCAGCATCGGCACGACGGTCGCCACGCTATTCACCGCTTCAACAGCAGGTTTCGCATTCGAGAAATACAACTTTCGCTTCAAGCGCCCCCTATTTATGCTGGTGCTGATGTTGCTGATGCTGCCGCCGCAGGTGACGCTGATCCCGACTTACTTGCTGGTCCGCAACCTCGGCCTTGTAAACACCTATCTGGGACTGATGGTGCCGGGCTTGACAAGCGTTTTCGGCATCTTTCTCATTCGCCAGTTTTTACAGTCCGTCCCGGACGAACTCCTGGATGCAGCCCGCATTGACGGCTGTAACGACTGGAGCATTTACACGCTCATCATCCTCCCACTGCTCAAACCTGCGTTGGCCGTGCTGGCGATTTTCACTTTTACCAACATGTGGAACTCATTCCTGTGGCCGCTGATCGTGTCCGACTCGCGAGAGATGTACACGCTTCAGGTCGGTATCGCCTTTTTCTCCAGCCAGACCGGGACTGAATATCAATTGATGATGGCAGTCGCGGTCATCAGCCTGCTACCGGTCATCATCATGTACGTCCTTTTCCAGCGCTATTTCGTCAGCAGCGCAGCGATGTCCGGCCTGAACCGCTAACGTGGCGACGGGACGCTTAACCCTCTCGCCACAGTTCGAGCCGGATATCAAATACTCGACTTCAAATATCAAAGGAGCAGCACGTTATGGCGTTTTTGCACGAGCCAGCCAAAGAAATTCCGATCATTGCCGAACCGGATATTCTCGTCGCCGGGGCTGGGCCAGCAGGCATTGGCGCGGCGGTCGCGGCAGCGCGAAATGGCGCGAAAGTATTGCTGGTCGAGCGCTACGGTTTTCTGGGCGGCAACCTGACCATTGCGATGGTCAACCCAATGTTCACCTTCCATGACGTGCAGGGGCGGCAGGTCATTCGCGGCATCGCGGGTGAATTGGTTGACCGGCTGGTCGAACACACCGCCTCGCTCGGTCACGTCCGCGACCTGACATTTGACAACGCCTCGATGACGCCATTCGACCCGGAAGGCATGAAGCTCATCCTGTTCCAAATGGTGCGCGAAGCCGGCGTCGAACTGCTGCTGCATACGTGGGTGGTCGATGCCGTAACGGATGGCTCGAAGGTCACGCATGTCATCGTCGAGAACAAGTCAGGCCGGCAAGCCATTCAGCCGAAAATGATTATCGACTGCTCAGCGGACGCCGACATCGTCGCCAAGGTCGGCGCGCCGTTCAAGAAGGGGCGCGAGTCCGATGGCATGATGCAGCCGGTGACGCTGTTCTTCCGCATTGCCGATGTAGACGACCAGCGGCTACGGGCGTGGATGAAGGCCAACCGGGAATTGCTGAAGGACTCACCGACAGACGAGCAAATCGATAGCTCACAGGCAATCGCGTTCCTCGGCTTGCAGTCACTCATCAAGCAGGCGATTGAACGCGGCGAGTTTCCAGCGGACGCCGCGCCGCGCATCCTGATGTACCAGTTGCCGCGCAAAGGACAGTTTGCCGTCAATACCACGCGATTGCAGGGCATTGACGGCACAAACGCCAACGACCTGACCCGCGCCGAATATCTGACCCGTGAACAGGCATGGGGCATTCTGCGCTTCCTCAAGCAGTATGTCGGCGGGTTCGAGGACGCCTATATTCTGGACACCGGCGTTCAGGTCGGCGTGCGCGAGACGCGTCACATTGTCGGCGACTACACACTAACGGAAGACGACGTGCTCAGTGGTCGCGACTTTGAGGATGGAATCGCTTGCGGCACGTTTGCGATTGACATCCATCCGCCGGAAGGCGAACTGCAGGTATACACCGGCTCCGGCAAGGCAGTCTACGAAATCCCGTATCGCTCACTGCTTCCGCAGGGCTTCGATAACCTGCTCGTCGCGGGGCGCAGCATCTCGGCGACCCATGCTGCTTTTGGCTCGGCACGTGTCATGGCGACGTCAATGGCTATCGGACAGGGCGCGGGCACAGCGGCGGCACTGGCAATCAGGAACGGACAGACAACGCGCGAAGTTGACGTGAAAGCAGTACGCGCGGCGCTGTTGGCACAGGGGCAATATCTGCTTGACGAGCGAGCCGAAGTCGTGCAGGACGAAGGGCTAAAGCTTGAAACTTCCGGCGGCTCTACGGCAGAGGCTAGCCACTTTAACCCGTTCGCAGGCAGGGAGTCATAGGCGCACATGACGATTCGCGCAGACCTGACTGTTCATCCCGATCGCACTTACGGCGAAATTGACCCGCGTATTTACGGGCAATACATCGAGAACGTGGAACTCGACGACCGTGTCATCTACGGCGGCGTATGTGATGAGAACGGCAACTTGAACGAGGCCGTCATTGCCACGTTGCGCGAGATGCGCGTTCCGGTGATTCGCTTTGGCGGCAACTACAACGACGTTTACCGCTGGCAGGAAGGCATCGGCCCGCGTGACCAGCGCCCGGTACGTCCAAATTATTTCTGGGGCAAGGGTGAAGAGAATAACCAGTTCGGCACCGACGAGTTCCTGACGCTGTGCGAACGATTGGAAGCACAGCCCTTCATCAGCATCAACATGGGAACCGGCGACCTCCTCGAAGCGCTTGGCTGGCTCGAATACTGCAACTATCCCGGAAAGACGACGCTGACCGACCTGCGGAAAGCCAATGGTCGCCCTGCCCCGTGGAACGTGCCGGTATGGGGTATTGGCAATGAAGCGTGGGGCAGCTGGGAAACCTGCTACGCGCCTCCCGAAGAGTATGCCCGCAAGTACAACATGTTCGCCCAGTACATGCGGAAGCTCGATCCGTCGATTCATCTGGTCGCCGTTGGCCATACAGACCGCAACTGGAACAAAGCGGTCCTGACGACGTTTGCGCGCTTACCGGAATACCTGTCGGTACATATGTACGGGCACTCGTTCATTGACCACGACGGCAACTATGAGCAGCTTGTCGCGCTGCCCGCTGCCTTCGAGCGTGAATTCCGTAATGTCGTCACAGACCTGCATTTGTACGCCTCCGATGATGTGAAGCTGGCACTGGATGAATGGAATGTCCGCCATCTCGTTAACAGCAAGCTGACACGCAAGAGCCCGCGCCGCGCGCAAGATGCGCTGTTTGTCGCTGGCGTCTTCAACGTCATGCACCGTTTTGCCGCCAACGTCGCAATTGCCAACTACGTGACAATGGTCAATGGCAACGCGCCCATCCGTGTAGTTGATGGTCAGGTCATGCGAACGCCATTGTTCGACGTATTCCGCCTGTACCAGCAGTTCATGACTGGAACCGCATTGGTCGTCGACGTCGCGGCACACGGCTATACGGTGACACCGTTCGACCGCGTAAGCTCTCCACACGGCCCAGCCGAGCCGGTTTACGTCACTTATGTCGATGCTTCAGCCACACGCCGCGCTGACGGCAGTATTGCGATCACGGTCATCAACCGGCATCGTGACCAGAACTGCCTTGTGACACTGCAGATCGACGGACAGGCCGGGTTGCGTCTAATGCAGGGTGTTCAGCAAACCAGCAACACAGTCGAGGATACAACCGCGACAGTGAGCGATATCACGACTGCAGTCACACCGCTGTCAGCCGGAGTCTTACAGGCCGAACTGCCTGCCCATTCGATAACGTGGCTGGTGCTTCAAGGTCGAGATGATGAGAACAGATAGTGTGTGAGGAACCCACCAAGCAACTGCTCGCTCGTTGTTCCCCGATGATCCGACAAATTGAAACCCATACAAAAAGGCCCGATGCATCGGGCCTTTTCCTTATTGGAGCAAAAAGACTTAAGCACCTATGTATAAATCACCTACTAGCTAACCGCAGTACCTTTTTCCTATTAGCTTTGGCCCAGAAAACCAAAGCAGCCCGATTGACGTTTCAATAAAATATATTGTACTATTGCCCGTAGTTAAGCTTACTATTATTTATATACATAAACCGCTACAAAGTAATGAACATCTACCCTTACAGTCTAGGGTTGCTGTGCAAACGAACACCACACCTGTCTATATCCACCGATATCAAGGGATGTGTTTATAAGTAGCTGAAAGCGCTTCGAGAATGGCATAAGATATTTCATTTTGCTTGGATTTTATTATGATTTACTATAAAGTCAGTAATATGAAAGTTCATTTTATTAATTTTAATCGCATCTGATACCGATCATTGTCATTAGCTGGAGGTAATTTCATGGCAGAGACATTAACGCTCTTGCCCGCGCATACAAAAGCCTCCCATTATTTCTTCCTCAAAAGGCTTATCGACCTTTGTTTATCGATTCTTCTACTCGTTCTGCTCTTACCTATTATGATCGTGATTGCTATTGCGATCATGATCGACAGCCCGGGACCAGTCCTTTTCATCCAGGAACGCGTCGGATCGAAAAGGATTAGTATCAACGGTCATGCCATGTGGGTTGTGCAGAATTTTCGCGTTTACAAATTCCGGTCGATGTTCCACAACGCGGAAGAAGCACTCCACCAAGCCTATATCCAGAACTACGTCAATGGAAGCGAAGCATTACAGTACGATGCCCACGGAAATCCCACTCGAAAACTGCTGAACGACCCGCGGGTAACCCGAGTTGGCAAGCTGCTGCGCCTTACAAGCCTGGACGAGTTGCCACAGCTTATTAACGTCATTAAGGGCGATATGAGTCTGGTTGGCCCGCGCCCTGTGCCAGTTTATGAGTTTGCGGCCTATCAACCCTCGCATCGGGAGCGACTTGCAGCTTTACCCGGCATTACGGGCCTATGGCAGGTGAAAGCACGCTGCCAGGTTCCGTTTGAAGATCAAATCCGCCTGGATGTCGAGTATGTCCGCAATCAATCTCTCAAACTCGACTTACAGATCCTCCTGCTCACGATACCCGCCGTTCTCTCAGGGCGCGGCGCTGGCTAAGCCAGACTTACCCGGTCGCGTTCCTTACCGGCTCATAGCTGAATAGAGGAAAACATGGAAAGACAACCGTTACGGTTCGCCGTCATCGGTACGGGTTACTGGGGCATCAATTACGTTCGCCTCTTGTCTGAACTGCCGGATGCAGAAGTTGTCATCGTTTGCGATCAAAACAGCGCACGCCTGAAGGAAATCGAGCGACGGTTTCCGAGAGTGCAAGTCACTACCGACCTGCACACGGCGTTGAGCCAGGATATTGACGCGGCGGTCGTCGCAACCAATGCGACCTCACATTTCGAGGTAGTACAGGCATGCCTGAAAGCAGGCAAGCATGTCCTGGTCGAAAAGCCGATGACAACCCGGGCTGCGGAAGCCAATCAACTGACAGCCCTTGCCAGCCTGATGGGGCTCAAGCTGATGGTTGGCCACATTTTTCTATACAACGCCGGGATACAGAAAATTCGCACCTACGTTGCCGGGAATGATCTCGGCAAGATCTATTACGTCTATGCGAAACGTACCAATCTTGGCCCCATTCGTACCGATGTGAACGCCCTCTGGGACCTCGCTTCGCACGACGTATCCATCTTCAACTATCTGCTCGATGCAAGGCCATCGTGGGTCAGCGCAACGGGCAGCCGGGTTCTCTGCGAAGGCTGCCGTGAAGATGTTGGCTTCATGGTGCTGCAGTACCCCAACGGAATTCTCGGTCATATCCACGTCAGTTGGGCCGACCCCAACAAAGAGCGCGAACTGGTTATCGTGGGCAGTGAAGCGCGCGTGGTTTTCAACGACCTGAATCCTATGGAGCAGGTCCGCGTCTTTGAAAAAGGCGTTTCCTACGAGAGCATGCTCGATCCCAGCAACCACTATGAATACAAGTTGCTCATGCGCGACGGAGACATCATCAGCCCGCGCATTGAGGCTGTCGAGCCTTTGCGTAACGAATGCCTGCATTTCATAGACTGTGTTCTTCATGACAAACAGCCGCTGAGTCACGGCCAAAGTGGCGCGGACGTCATCGCGATTATGGAAGCGACGAATCAGTCTCTGGCAATGAACGGCGCTCCTGTCGAAATCAAATACGAGGAAGTTGATGAGTACAAATACATCTTCACGGCAAGTCCCGTTCGTTGACCTGAAAGCCCAATACAGCGCCATTCAGGCCGAAATTAATGCGGCAATCGAGCAGGTGCTTCACAACACCGACTTCATCCTTGGTCAGGACGTCGAAGCTTTTGAACAAGAATTCGCCGCCTACTGCGAAGTCGCGTATGCCGTTGGCGTCGATTCGGGCATGTCGGCGCTTGAATTGGCACTGCGCGCATATGAAATCGGTTCCGGGGATGAAGTCATTACGGTGGCCAATACTTTCATTGCGACGGCACTCTCAATCACCAATGCCGGAGCTCGCGTCGTCCTCGTTGATGCCGATCCGATCACGTATACGCTCGATCCAGCCCAGCTTGAGGCGGCTATAACAAAACGGACCCGTGCCATTATTCCGGTGCACCTGTACGGGCAACCGGCTGATATGGACCGGATCATGCAAATTGCGCATAAGCATGGGCTGATTGTGATTGAAGACGCCTGTCAGGCGCACGGCGCACGCTACAAAGGACGACGCGCGGGATCGCTGGGCCATGCAGCGGCGTTCAGTTTTTACCCCGGAAAGAACCTCGGCGCTTACGGCGATGGCGGCATGGTGGTTACCAATGACGAGCGGGTAGCCAATTCCATCCGCATGTTACGCAATTACGGCCAGCGCGAGAAATATCATCATGTCGTGCAGGGATACAACCGCCGCCTCGACACAATTCAGGCGGCCGTCCTGCGTGTCAAACTACGCTATCTGGATCAATGGAACGACGCGCGCCGGCAGCATGCAACACGTTACAACGTGCTTCTGTCAGACGCGCCCGTCACGCTACCCGTCGTTGCCGATCAGGCTGAATCTGTCTGGCATTTGTTTGTCATCGGCACGCCCCAGCGCGATTCGCTCAGGAAATATCTCATCGAACAAGGCATCTCCGCCGGTATGCACTATCCGGTTCCGATTCATTTGCAACCGGCATACGCGGACCTCGGCTACAAAAAGGGCGATTTTCCGGTTTCGGAACGCAGCTCTGAAGAATTGCTATCGCTCCCCATGTATCCCGAACTGACAGAGGACATGATCGACTATGTGAGCGAGCAGATTCACACATTTATGCGCCGAAATGCCGGGCTGCCGCTAAACGCTCAGGGCATTCTGCAAGGATAGGTGGAGAAAGTCTGTGGAACTGTTGACTTACGCGCGCATTTTGTGGCGGCGCAAGTGGCTGATTATCCTGACGATTGCCGTCACAGTGAGCGTTGCGGCAATCGGCACGCAAATGATCGAGCCCTTTTACGCCGCCTCCGCTACATTGCGTATCACGACTCCGCCGCAGGGAGGGCCATCCTATCTGGATCATGATCTGTTGTATGCCGACAGGTTGATGAATACCTATGCCCAGATCGCCGTCAGCGACCCGATACTGGCCGAATTGACAGGCCGGTTAGGTCTGGAAAGCGCCCCTGACGTACGGGCCGAAGTCATCGTCAATAGCGAGTTACTCCGCCTTACGGTGCAGAGCAAAGATGCGGACCTGGCCGCGAACGCCGCTAATGAGCTGGCGAATATTCTGGTCGAACGTAGTGAAGAACTGTATGCCAATGACCCGGGCCTGCTCGTAGAGGTGTCGGAAGCCCGAATAGCGGATTTGCAGGCACAACTAAGGGATTTGCAGGCCGAGCGTGCGGATTTGAGCGAGGAACAGGCCACACAGGCCCAGAGCCTCGATCAAACCATGATCGTGCTTGAAGATATGATCCGCTGGTTGCGCGAGCAGCAGGAATGGGCGCGAACCGTCGAAGCGCTGCTGGCGAACACGATATCCGTTGTTTCAGAGGCAACTGCGCCGGATGATCCAGTGCAGTCCAGTCTTATGCTCAACCTGATTCTAGGGGCATTGCTCGGCGGCATAGGAGGCGCAACGCTGGCATTCCTGCTCGAAAGCATGGATCGCCACATCTATTCGTCGCAGGAAATCGAGCGCGTTCTGCAATCGCGTGTCCTAAGTGTGATACCACGCACGCCCCGGTGGCAGCGGTCCCCATGGTTTGACAGAAACTCGGCACAAATCGAAGCGCTGCGGCGGCTAGAGATTTCGCTCTTTCCTGCACAGCTTGTCCATGACGATCTGACCCAGATCAAGGGTATTGATCCCACTTTCGCGGGCAGGCTGTACAGGCACGGAGTCTTTACTTTCAGGCAGTTAGCCAGTCTAACACCCGATCAGATCAAGTCGATAGCGGAAATTGACAAGGGAGAACTCGTCGACACGCAGAAGTGGATTGAGCAGGCAGGGCAATTGGCCCAGCGCAGCCTGCAACCCAATAAACAACACGGCTATCCGCAAATCCTCCTCGTCACCAGCCCGGGCCCGAAAGAGGGCAAGTCCCGGATTACTGCCAATCTCGCTGCAACGATCGCACAGACGGGACGCACCGTGATTGTCATCGACGCCGACCTGCGCCGGCCCTCGCTTCACAAAATCTTTGGCGTTCCGAACGCGAGCGGCCTGACTGCTGTGCTGTCCGGCCAGATGGACATCAGTAATGTTCTACAGGATACATACGATCAGCGAATCAAGGTCGTAACCAGCGGCGATAACAGCGCGAACGTTTCATTCAGCACGCCATTGCTGGCATTAGGGCTGGAAGATCTTACACAGCGTTTTGACCAGATTATCATTGACGCGCCCTCGCTACTTACCGCCGACGCTGCAGCGCTGGCGCGCATGGCAGATGGCGTGCTGTTGGTCGTGCGTCAGGACCGCGCCCGAGAACAACTGCTGCTCGCTGCAGCTCAGCAGCTTGAGATTTCGAGCGCTACCCTCAGCGGCATCGTCCTTAACTTTTCTGCGGGTGACCGGGCAAGTCGTGTTTTCGCCCATTACCGCCGCAAGGCGTTCAACGTCCCCAGACCACGCTTCGATCAATCGGAAAGCTCACCGGCAGCGCGACCGATCGCACCGGCTGCCCCCGGCTTTACTTCCAAGGGGCAATTACCTGAGAAGGGAAGCAGTGTCAATGTCTAGCCGGCCGGTGATGCCAGCGCGTGTCGAGCATCCCATTCCATTGAGGACGGCGCTTCATCACGTTGTAATCGCTGGCACGGAGCAGTCACTGCTTCCGTGGATCGCCGCTGCTGGCATCGGGACTCTACTGGGGCTTGCGCTCACATGGTTGCCGGCAATCGTTGTGGTCAGCGCAGTCATCGGTGTCGGGGCATTGCTGCTAGTGCTGAAAAGACCGGAATTTGGCATTCTAGCCATTCTCTTCTTCACGTCGACCATTGTCCCGGAAGAGAGCATTCCCGTCGTTGAAGCGGGGCCGGTTCAGTTATACATCAGCGACCTGATACTGGCGCTGCTGTTCGGCATCATCCTTCTGCGCTGGCTTGTTGAACGATCGAGCTTCCGTCTGATACGCACGCCGCTTGATGGCTTGATGCTGGGTTTCTTCGGCATCGCGGTTCTGGCAACCTTCTGGGGAATTCAGCGCGCGACGACCGACATCAGCGCCGCGATACCGCCGCTACGCATCGTTACCTATTATCTGTTGTTCTTTGCTGTCACCAATCTGATCCGAAGCCAGCGCCAGCTCGATACCCTGATTCGCGGGGTTTTCCTTCTGGCAAATCTGGTCGCCGTCACGATGATCCTCCAGTTTGCGCTCGGCCCCGACGTTCCCATCCTGCCGGGCCGCGTCGAAATACTCAACACAGGCGACGCCCGCTACAACGACATCACACGTATCACCGATTTCAACGGCGAGTCGCCGATCCTCCTCGGTTTGGTTTGCGCGACCGCCGTGTGGACTCGCCTGTCGCCAAAGCAGCGAGGGCTCGTCGCATGGTTTCAATGGTGTTTGCTTGGCATCGGCGTCGTCCTGACGTTCAATCGCAACTTCTGGATCGGCATTGCTCTGGCAGTCGGGCTAGTGACGCTACTGGTTGACGCGCACGGCCGACAATCATTGGCGAAGCTGGCGCTGTCGATCCTGCTTGTGGGCATCGTGCTGGTATCGTCAACCGCCATTCTGCCGGAAACGCCGGTCGCCCGGCTGACAACGGCTTCGATACAACGTCTACTGTCGATCGTCGATTCGCGCTCGTTCGCCGCGGACTCACAGCAAAGCACGTTCCGCTGGCGCGACTTCGAGTACAACTACACGCTACCCCACATCGTGGCGAATCCGGTGACTGGCATCGGCTTTGGCGCGCAGTACCGCCCGCTTGTGTTCGGCATCGACAGCCCTCGATTTGACGGGCGCACCTATACACACAATGCCCATATCTGGATCATGATGTCGTCTGGCGTGTTCGGCTATTTCAGCTTTATGGCGCTGTCCCTGCTTTTCATCTTTCGCGGGCTGCGCGGCTGGCGCAAGCTGGCAGATCGACGCCAGCAAGGCATCGTCCTCGGAACAGCGCTGACCTACATCGGCGTCATCATCGGCTCAATCGTCAACCCGATGTTTATGCAGTGGCATTGGGCTCCTATGATCGGGCTGATGATGGCAATCAACGAAGTATGCTTCCGCGTTCTCCCATCGAACACCCCTGTACAGGTGCAACCTGCCTATGGCACACCCTAATCGCGCCTCTGAATCGCTACTTGCACGCTTCATTCGCGGAGCAATTTCGGTAGGCATGGGCAGCCTGTCGATCATCGCATTCGGCTTCCTGAGCATGCTGCTTGCGGTCAGGCATCTTCCTGCCGAAGACTACGGCGCGTTCGTGTTGCTTCAGGTCGTCGCCGGCTTTCTGGTCGAGATTAGCGCCCTCGGGCTCACTCTGTCCGTCCCGAAATTCCTGGCCGATACGGAAGACCGGACTATCCAGTCTGAGCTGGTCAGTTCCGTGATCATCTTTCGCATCGTGACAATCGCCGGCATCAGTCTGGTCGCGGTTGCAGCGCGGAACACCTTGCTCAGCCTGTTTGATGCCACTCTGCTCCTCGACCTGCTGTTGTTTATTCCGGTGCTTGTGCTAACTCAGGGGCTGGCCAAACTCCTACGCTCCATTCTTCAGGGCCTGTTTGCTTTCAAAATGGTCGGCGCTACCGACTTCATTTCCAGCCTTCTTAACTTTGTGCTTGTCCTCTTTTTTGTGCTTCTCGCCCACCAGAGCGTGTTGGGATTGGTATACGCAAAAGTGATTTCGATGGGTGTGAGCTGCGTTCTCGCTTATCTGGCGATCCCGGTTTCGAAAAAGTGGGCGCTCAATCGCGCCCTGCTCACACGCGTCATCCGTTTCGGGCTACCGCTGCAGGTCAATTACATCCTGACGTTCATCTTTCTGCGCGTCGATACGCTCATCATTGGCGCGCTGATGGGCCCGGCTGAAATCGCCTACTATGAAGTTGCGCGCAAGATACCCGAAAATCTGACCATGGCGTATGAAGCCTTCCGGGTTGTCTTCTACCCCTTCATTGCCAGGTTTGCCGCCAACGGCGAGTCTGACAAAGCCGCCAGCTTCATTAATCACTCGGCGCGCTGGATCTCGTTGATCACCATCTTTGGCGCGCTGATCGCTTTCCTGTTCGGCCACGAAATCATTGTGCTCCTGTTCACCGAGCAATATCTGCCGAGCGTGCCAGCGTTCATCCTTCTGATGGCGTCGCTCAATCTGACGCTCATCGATTACACGCTGGGCTATTCACTGGTCGCAGTCGGCGATTCGAGCAAGCCCATGATCATCAATACGCTGCATACAACCACCAATCTTGTTGGCAACTTACTGCTCATCCCCGCTCTGGGCATCATAGGCGCTGCCATTTCGTCGATACTCGGCTTCGTCGTCACAAATCCGCTTAATGTCTGGTTCCTGCGTCGCCGGGGCATTCCTGCTGACGCCATGTTCTACGTCAAGCCAATCCTGATTTTTGTCGCCTGTGCGTTATTAGCCGCGGTTCTTATGCCAACGTTGTTCCTGGAGAAGCTGCTATTCGCCGGCTTGTTCCTGCTTGGCTGCCTGCTTCTGTCGGTTATCGTACCCGCTGACCTGATGCTGCTTGCGCGTGAAACCGGCGCGGTGCTGGCGCGCAAGACGCGGCGCGGCGCGGCACGAGTTGAAGTTTGAATAAAGGCCGGCTGTTCGCTTTTGTTAAGAATTGCTTTAAGAAGGGGCAGCAATGCGCGTTTTGTTTATCACCGACACAATCCCGTACCCGCCAGACTCTGGCAACCGCCTGCGGGTCTATCACTTGCTCAAGCAGTTGGCCAGAGAGCACGAGTTATGGCTGGTTGCTCCGGTCAGGAGCAGCGAGGAAGTGGATGGTGAAGCCGTTGAGCACATACGTAAATACTGCCAGCACGTACACGTGGCCGTACGCGAACGCTACTCGCGTCTCCAGCATGTTCCCGGTCTGGTTCGGTATGCCCTAAAAGGCCTCCCTCCGGAACTGAAATTTGAGTATTCGCCTGCTTTTGTGGCGCTCATCCAACAGATCACATCGACGGTCGATTTTGACATTATTCATATCGAGCCTTCGTATCTGGCCTTATATCGCGAGGCGCTGCCTCGCAACATCCGCGCTCGTTTGGTCCTCACATATCACAATGTCGAATACAGCCTTTTCCAGCGTATCGCGCGGATCGAAAAACAACCCGCGGTCAAGTTGCGAACCTATCTGCATAGCATGATGCTGCGCCGCTGGGAACCGCTGTACGCAGAACATTTTGACCGCTGCATCATGATGTCGGAACTTGACCGCCAACAGATGCTCGCGGCCAATCCACGCCTCAATATCCATGTCTCGCCAAACGGTGTCGATACGGAAGCCTATGTACCGCTTCCAGAAGATGGCGCTGCACCCGACCTGCTATTTATCGGGTCGATGAACTACCAGCCGTGCATCGACGGTGCGCTTTTCTTCTGCCAAGAGATTCTGCCGCAGATCCGCGCACAGGCAGGAGATACCGGACTCTGGCTGGTTGGGCGGAACCCCGCGCCAGAAGTTGAAGCGCTGGCATCTCACAACATTCACGTCACGGGCTGGGTCGAGGACGTCATACCGTACTACCGGCGCACGCTGGTTTCGGTGGTGCCATTGCGGGCAGGCAGCGGCACACGCCTCAAGGTTCTGGAAGCCATGGCTTTGGGTAGAGCGGTCGTTTCCACTTCAATCGGCTGCGAGGGAATCGACGTCGTTGATGGCGAGCATCTCTTTATCGCCGATGAGGCCCACGAATTCGCCGCCAAAACCTGTCGCTTGCTTCAGGATACGGAGCTACGCCACCGGATGATCGCTCGCGCAAGAGAGCTGGTCGTAAGTCGCTATGACTGGCGCGCGATCGCGCGCGACCTGTCCAGCGTCTATAGGGACGTGTGCCGCGAACCGAACCTGCAGGGTGTCGCATGAACGACATGAAGGCTGCTGTCATGGCCGCGCGAGACCACGCTTCAGCACCGCTGCGCCTCATCTGGATACAGCCGGGCACGCTGGAAGATATGCTGTCCGCCGCGACGTACCTCGACACCACGCGCGAACTGCGGGAACTGGGATGCCGGGTCACGCTGGTTGCACCGGGGATTCCCGGCCCGCGGCAGATTCGCGGTGTTGACGTGTTATGTCTGCCACAACCGGACATCTATTTTTTCAGACAGCTTATCTTCCACCTGCACGCGTTGCGTTTTGTGCTGGCACAACGGCATCAGGCCGACATCGTGCTGATACGCGAGGTGTCAGTCATCTGGCTGCTGCCTTTACTTTTCCTGCGCCTGATCGGCGGTTTCCGGCCACGCATTGTCGCCGACACACGTTCTGTGCCGATGGCAGTAGCGACACGAGGCAATATCAGGCTCCAGCTTAGGTCAGCATTTTTCGGCCTCAGCAATCGCCTTTCCAACTGGTGGGCCGATGGGCGAACGGCGATCACCCGGCGCATGGCCGATACCGTGAACATTCCGCAGCGGAAATTGTGGGGCGTGTGGCCCTCAGGCGTCAATCTGGCGTTGTTTGCAACCGCTGCGGCAGACCGCCACTGGCCTGACGATACCGAACCTATTGAGTTGATCTACATCGGCTCGATGGAACCTGAGCGTAATCTATTGACCTTTTGCCGGGCTGTCGTCGCTGCGAACATGCGAGGAGCCGGGTTGCGTTTCCGGATCATCGGTGATGGCGAACAACGACAGCAACTGGCCGATTTCGCTCGCGCATCCGAAGGATGGATCGAAGTTTTGCCGCCGGTTCCGCACGCGCAGGTTCCTGCCCTGCTGGCCAAAGCGCATGTTGGCGTACTGCCCTTCCCCAACGAACTCAAATTCAACGTCAGCAGCCCGGTCAAGCTCTTTGAGTACATGGCCGCGGGATAGCCAAACCACACGAAAAAAA
>QGUR01000082.1 GCA_003242205.1 Chloroflexota bacterium
ATTTTGAAAATTGGCGCTTTTCGGGTGTTTTCGGGGAAGATTGGGGGTCTGTTCGCGTTGATTGTGGCAGCGGCGCTGACCGCCCGCCAGCCGCGCAGACGGCTATCACGCTAAGGTTATCTATGGCCCAAAATCTGCCTCCGCCATATGTGAGTTCGACACCGCAACGTCCTGAGCCGCAAGAGTCGCGCTTTGACCTGCGCCGCATCGTCATGATTGCGGCAGGCGCGCTTATTGGGCTGGTCATACTCATCTTCATTATCGCGCTGCTGCTGTCGCGCGGCGATGTCGATAACCTCGGCTCGATCATTCAAGTCGTCCGCGATCTGATCATCATCTTTCTGGCGCTGGAAGGGATCATGATCGTTCTGGCGCTGGCAGTGCTCATCCTGCAGGTGGCACGGCTGATTAATCTGCTACAGAACGACGTGAAGCCGGTTTTGAAAGACACGCAGCAAACCGTTCAGAGCGCGAAAGGGACGGTCATTTTCGTCGGCGATGCCGTCAGCGGGCCGATTATCAAGGCGAGCGCCTTTATGGCTGGCGTAGGTTCGCTGGTTGGCAATGTCGGCGGGATTAGGAAGGCGATCCGTCGTACCGTGGAGGACGCGCAGGATGCCGCTGAAGCGAGTTAACGACCGCGCGGACGCCGAACTTGACAGCGGCCTGTTGCTGTTTGGCCTGTTCGTCGGCTTGATCGCCGGGGGAATCGTCGGGTTGCTGAACGCCCCACGCAGTGGCCGGGAGACGCGCCGGTATATTCAAAACGGCTTTAACCGCACGCGCGGGGCTATCCGGCAGAAAGTGGAAAGCGCCGTGCCGTCCAGTTCGCTGGAGGATAGCATTGCCGAAGGCAAGGCCGTGGCCCGGCGACGACTGGCCGACCTCGGCGTCAGCGAGTCGTAAGCCACCCCGCGGAGCGAATTTTGACAACCCCGGCCCGTGGGCAGGATCGCCCACGGGTTTTTTATTGTGCCAGCAGGGCAAGCGCTTCGGGCAGGCCGTACTGCAGCACGTCACCGGCTGTCACGCCCCGGCTGCCTGCCGCTTCCTCCAGCAGCACGCCGGCCAGACCGTGAACGTATCCGGCAACTACGGCGGCATCGTAAGCGTTCATGCCCTGGCCGAGCAGCGCCAGTATCATACCTGCCAAGATGTCTCCGGTGCCGGCGGTGGCAAGCGCCGCCGTCTTGAACGGCAGAACGGTTAGCCGCCCGTCTGCGCCGGCGATAACGGTGTGCGCGCCTTTCAGCAACAGCACGCAATTCCATTCTTTGGCTTTGTCCGCCGCCAGACGCCAGCGGTTGGCCTGCACCTCCTCAACGCTGATGCCGGCCAGCGTGGCCATTTCGCCGGGATGCGGCGTGAGGATCGTATTCGGCGGCAGCCGCTGCTGCCAGTTCTCAATGGTCGAAAGCAGGAAGAGGCCATCCGCGTCGATGACCAGTGGCGGCATGGGCACAGGCGTAGCCTCGTCGTCGGGTTCCGGGGCAGCCGGCAGCGGTTGGAAGCCGATGCCGCGTTTTGCCTTTCGCCGGTCGCGTTCCGCCTGACTCAGCAGGTCGTCGAGCATTTCGCCGGTTGTTTTTTCCCGCCCTACACCCGGCCCGATGAGCAGGGCTTTATATCGCGCCAGTTCCTCTCGGATAACCGCGGCGGCGGCTGAGGAGATGACGCCCAGATCGTGGGGCAGCAGCACATAGGTTGCTTCGCGCATTTGCGCGCCGACGACCGGCGCAACCGGGGCAGGGGTGGCAACTGTCACCAGTCCGGCACCCATGCGATAGGCTCCCTCGGCGCATAGGCCCGGCGCGCCGGTGTAATTGACCGATCCGGCGACGACGAGCACCCTGCCAAACGAGCCTTTATGCCCATCGACGGGACGTTCCGGCAGCAGCGCCTGTATCGACGCCTGATCCGCAACGACCGGCGATGGTTCCTTCAAGGCGGCTACAGATGATGGGATACCGATGTCGGCGACGACGATCTGGCCGGTGAACGCCGCGCCGGGAAAATGAAACAGCCCCGGCTTGGCGGCAATGAACGTCACCGTTTCATCGGCCCGGATTGTCAGTTTATCGACAGCGCCGGTATCGCAGTCCAGCCCGCTTGGGCAGTCAACGGCGATCACATAGGGGCGTTCTGGCCGCAACGAAGGGGCAGTGGGGGCGAGGACGGTGACGGCGTTCTCTTGCGATCCGGCGGGCGGATTGAGCGCCGCGTGAACCTGCTTCAACACTTTTTCCGCCGTTCCTGTTAGCGGTAGGCGCGCGCCGATACCGAAAAGGGCATCGACCACGATGTGCGCGCTGGCAATCATATTGGTCAGCACGCGAAACCGCTGATCATCGTCGGCAACTGCCACCAGCAACCCGGCGTCGCGCACGGCTTTCAGGTTTGGGTCGCCGGCATCTCTTGGGGCTAGCAGGTAACAGCGCACCAGCGCTTCGCTTTCCTGAGCCACAATCCGCGCTGCGACAAGGCCGTCGCCGCCGTTGTTGCCGGGGCCGACCAGCACGGTCACACGCGGCTGGCCATTCGGAACGCGCTCGCGAATGGCTTGCAGGATACGGGCGGCGACGGCCCGCCCGGCATTTTCCATCATGGCATCGTAGGACAGACCGGCGGCGTCGGCCTCAGCTTCGACGCGCCGGATGGTGGCGACGGGAAGAATTTTGATCACGACGTTCTCCTCGGCGCTGGCAAATTTCTGAACGGCGCGGATTATAACGCGACCGCCGAAGGAGGGGCATGCAATAAAAACCGAGCCGGGTTGGCGTCCCGGCTCGGTGTGTTTGTCATGCGGGTTGCTGCGAAGGTTAGAACTCGCGGTCGATCACCTGATTGGCCAGCTCGATCAAAGCGTCCTTTGCCGGGGAATCGGGCAGCACGTCGAGTTCGGCAATCGCGGATGCGACCAGCGACCGCGCCATCACACGCGCTTCTTCCACGGCGGTTCCTTTCAGCACGCGCTCCTTGATTGTTTCCATCGGGTCATCGGACGTGACTTCGTCAGGTGAAGTCACGGCGGCAAAGCCTTTACCCTGAGCCAGATCAAGCCCCGCGGATTTGCCGATGGTTTCGGTAGTTCCGGTGAGGTCGAGAATATCGTCGACAATCTGGAAAGCCAGCCCGATGCGATAGCCGAATTCGGCCAGCGCGTTGACATGCGCGCGCGTGCCGCCGGCCAGCTCTGCGCCAAGACGCGCGGGCGCGCGGAAAAGCGCCGCCGTCTTGCGCGAGATGATGTCGTAATAAACCTCGCGCGAGAGCCGGTTTTCCTTGACAGCCGCCGCTTGCAGCGTTTCTCCTTCGACCAACGCGACCGACGCTTCCGCCAGAATCATGTTGAGGTCTTTGTACGGGGCCATCAGTTCGTAAACTTTGGCGAACAGATAGTCCCCGGTCAGCAGCGCGAACGTTCGGCCCCAGATGGCGTTGACCGAGGGACGACCGCGTCGAACGACGCCATGGTCGTTGATGTCGTCATGTACGACACTCGCCGTGTGCATCAGTTCGATCGCCGCTGCGACCGGAATGACGGGCGTCATATCCACACCGCCTGCTGCGGCGAAACTTAGCAGCGCAAGCCGGGGGCGAATACGCTTGCCCCCGGCTTCGAGGATATGGCGACTGGCGTCGCGCAGTACGGTGATTTCGCTATCAACAACCTCGAACATTGCAGCTTGAATGGCCTCAAGCGCCTGCTGCACGGCTTCTGTCAGGCTCGCAACATCAGCCGTGATCGCGACGCCTGGGAGGTCTTTCGCTGCATTTTGAGTGGCCATATGGGGTTGGGCCTTATCCTAGTTTTCGACACATTTCAAATATCGTTTGTTACATTCAGAACAAATTGAATTTTCTGAACCGATTCTACCGGATGGCATGAGGCATGTCAACGAAACTGACTGAGCAGTCGATGAGACAGGCTGGCTGCTGACGGGGCAACGATAGCCGTTTTTGGCTTATTCGGCAAGCGAGTCTTTATCTGAATACAGATTCGCCAGTTTCAGGCGGAAGGTGAAGGCGCTTCCCTGACCTTCGCGCGTCTCCACGTCGATTGGCGCGCCGTGTTTGTCGAGGATGAGCTTGACAATTGCAAGGCCGACGCCCGAACCGCCATAGCGCCGCGTGCCGGAACTATCGACCTGATAGAAGCTATCGAAGATACGGCTCAATTCGTTTTCGGCGATGCCGATGCCGGCGTCGCGGATGCATACGGCGACGCAGTTGTGTTCGGGCGTCGCATTGACGGTCACGCGCTCTTTGCTGAATTTGAGGGCATTGTCCAGCAATTGCACGATGACCGTGATCAGCCCTTGTTTGTCGCCCAGCACAGGAGGCAGCTTGTCAGGGAGTTTCAGGTCTACCCGGTCGATGTGGTGCTTGTGCATGAGCGTTCGCCCCAACGCGCGCACCGCCGCCTGAATCACCTCGCGTATGACGACCGGCGCGAGGGAGATTTCCATGCTCGATGCAAGCTGCGTGATGTTCTGAACCGTTGCTTCCAGCCTCCCCGTTGCCAGCATCGCAAGCTGGGTCAGCGTGCTTTCCGGCGCATCCTCATGCAGCATGGATACGGCGCATTTGAGCTGGAGCAGGGGGGTGCGTAACTCATGCGAGACGTTTCGCACCATGGCGCTCTTGAGCAGCAGCAGTTCGTTGTGGCTGCGATCGTAGGCGGCAATTTGTTGTTCCTGCGCCGTGATACGCTCTTGCAAGGCCCGATTACGGGTTTCGAGTTCGATAATCTGGCGACGCATCTGCAGCGCCGTCCTGAGCTGCACCCGCAGCGCGCTCGCAGAGAGCGGCGCGATAACATCGAGCGGGTAAGTCTCGGCATCGCCTTCGGAATCCGGTTCGCCCAGCAAAACACAGAGCGGCCTGTCGGCCCGGTCGCTATGGTACACGCGTTCGAAGGCGCGCCAGCAGGCATGGTGCGCGAAGCCGCAGATGGCTTCGAACTCCGCATTGACCAGTGTGTCCAGCGTGTGATCAGACAGGGGAATCGACTGGATGGCTGTCCCGTTTTGTGCAAGCGAGTGGTAGAAGGCCAGAAATTCAGGTGGCGCGTCGTCGGTGATCAGAAAGCCCAGACGGTAGGGAAACGGTATTGCTGCGTCTGCCAGCGCAATCTGGTCTACCTTTACATTTACCATACCGTCTTGCACTGTCATATTCGTAAAGTATTCTCCACCTGTCTAATCAGTCATCCTCAAGCTGTTCCAACGCCTCTCGAAACGCGTCAAGCCCGGGGCGCTCCTCAATGCACTTCGAGCAGCCTACATACGGGTTTTCAATCTCGATGTGATGACGCCGGCAACTGGCCTTAACCTCTTTCCGCCGTCCCAGACCGAGAAGGCGCGGTCTGATCGTCAGCTTAAGCTCAAGGTTCGCGCTCGCGTTCGCCTGCAAAATTTCGGGAACCGGGCAGTTCGTGCAATCCACTGGACGCCAGCGAAGCGAGTCCGGGTTGTCCCGAACGAGCCGGCATTCCTGTATGTTCCGCCCGCGATGAAAGTCCCGATAGTAGAACCGGCATTCCTTGCCAGCAGGAGTCCGCATTACCTGTATATGCCTTACAACTATACTTGATTCCTTTCATCAGGATACCAGATGTTCGTAAGAAAAGAGGTATAAATAGGTCACTTTTTCCAACCTCAGGCTCATCCTTAACCGTCATGACCTGCTTTTAGGGCGCGGCGACGTCCTGCCGTCATTGGGGATGGTCTTACGGAGTTGATTCAGGCGAAGGGAAGGCGTGTTGCCTGAGCCTGTGCGGTCAGCGCCAGCTCGCAGGCGAGGAAGCAGTGCGCCTGCGTCATCGCAGTTTCGGTTCGGTCTTGCACATCCCGGAGAAACTGCGTCGCGAACGGCAACTCGACGCCGGAGCAATCGATGTAGTGCGTGCCGGTCTGGTTGACCAGAAACAGGTGATCCCGGCCTTCGCGCCCCATGACATCGACATTTTTACGCAGTTCAATCGTGCCTTCCGTGCCAAGCAGGAACAGCCGCACATCGCCCCATGATGGCAGGCCCTGCGGCGTCAGCCAGTCGACGCGAACGTAGCCGGTGGCCTGCGGGCTGCGAAGCACGAGATCGCCGAAATCCTGAAACTCCGGATATTGCCGAAAGTGGGCGTTGCCAACCTGTGCCGTGACCACCTCGGCGGTTGTGCTGCCCGTGAAATAGAGAAACTGGTCGATCTGGTGGCTGGCGAGGTCGTTGAGAATGCCGCCGTAGATCGCCGGTTTGAACATCCATTCCGGGCGTGGGATGTGGCCGAGCAGGCGGTGCGGGCCAAAACCGACGGTCTGGATGACGCGGCCAATCGCGCCCGCTGCCACCAGTTCCCCCGCTTTGACCGTCGAGGCGGAGCCAAAACGCTCGCCAAAGTAGACGCTGTAGAAGCGTCCGGTTTCCGCGTGTGCTCTTCGCGCTTCGGCGAGCTGGTCTAACGACGTGAGGCCCGGTTTGGCTGTCAGATAGTCCTTGCCGGCCCGCATGGCGCGTATGCCCAGAGGGCCGCGTTCGTTCGGCACGGGCGCGCTGACAATCACCTGAATGGAAGCGTCATCCAGAATCTCGTCGATGCTTCTGGCGCTGGCCGCTTGAGGGTATCGCGCCATGAACCCGGCGTGGGCGGCCTCATTATCGTCATAAAACCAGACCAGCGTCGCGCCGGCATCGAGCAGAGCCTGAACCATGTTGTAAATGTGCGGGTGGCTTGCACCGATGGCAGCAAAGCGGACGCTCATCGCGCCGTCAATCCTTCTGTTGAGCCGTTCATGGCGTAATAAAACGGGTCGTCGCGGGTGATTTCGCCGCGCTCAACCGCGCGGTCGGTCAGGGCAGATTTATAGAGGCTGGCGATGAATTCGAGCGTTCGCCGCGAATCATCCACGCTGACGGGTGGGCGCTCGCCGCGTTCCAGCGCGTCCAGAATCTCGCGCAACTGAGCTTCGTGGCCGCCGGTCACATCTTCCTTCAGCGCGTTCCAGTGAGCGCTGACGGCGGGATCATCGACGTCCGGCGGCTGGCTGAAACGCCAGTGCTGGTTGCTGTAGCGGTAAAGCGTGGCGACTTCAACGGTCGCTTTCTGAAAGTCGAGCCGGAGATAGCTTTCCTGTCGCGGCGATAGCACGCTGTTGACAATCGAACCGACCGCGCCGTTCTCGAAGCGCACCATGGCCATCGACATGTCTTCGACTTCGATGTCGCGCTCGATAGTGTCGATCATCGCCCGAATCTCGCGCCAGTCGCCCATCAACCACAGGAGCAGATCCATCAGATGGACACCGAGCGTCATGGTCGGGCCGCCGAGTTCAGTCTTCCAACGCCCGCGCCAGTCGTCGGCATAGTATTCCTGCGGGCGATACCAGAGTGTGTTGCAGATACCGATCAGCGGCCGGCCCAGCGCCCCGGCGGCAATCAGGCTTTTGAGATGTTTGCCTGCAGAGCCGAAGCGCCACTGAAAGACCGTGCTCACCGCCCGGCCCGTGCGCCGTTCCGCTTCTTCCAGTTCGTCCAGTTCGGCCAGCGAGCCACATAGAGGCTTTTCACACCATACCCACGCGCCAGCCTCCATGCACTCGATAATCAGATCCTTGTGCGTGGCCGGCGGCGTGACGATGACAACCAGTTCGGGGCGTTCGGCTTTCAGCATCTCGGTCGCGCTGCCGTACTGATGTGGAATGCCATTCGCCTCGCAGATCGCCGCGAGACGTGCCGTGTTTACGTCGACCGCCGCGACCAGATCGACTCGATCGGCCAGCGCCCTGACGGCGGTCAGATGATTGCTGACCGATCTTCCCGTTCCGATGATCGCCAGCCGGTGCTTCATCCGTCTTTCAATCCTTCCAGCGTTAGCGAGGCCGGGTCGAAGTAACGCCGGAGATGCCCGCAGAAACCGAGCGTTTCGCGTCCGGCGTGGACGAGTTGATGCCGCGCTTCCAGCAAATAGCGTGTGTCGTGCCGGTTCAGGTAGTCGAGTTGATCCAGTGTCGTGTCGACTACCGCTTTCGGCCCGGCGCGCACGATGGCTTCCCATTCGGCCCGTTGCAGCCGTGTTCTGGCTTCAGCCAGCGCGTAGAAACGTTCAAGCGCTTCGCGTCCCGCGTCCGGGCCGGCGTCAAAAGCGGCTTTCAACCTCAGAAAGCCCTCAACGCCGCGGTCACGTCGACGGTAGGCGTCGGCGAGCGACTCGACTTTCATCGCGCCGGCATAGGCTTCGTCATCGGCCAGCCACCGCTCGGAGAACGAAACCACGTTATCGCCGCGCTCTGGCAGGCCGCTGTTCTGCATGATGACGAGAATTTCCAGATCCCCGTTTGGGTTGATCAAACGATGAACGGTTCCGGGGCTGAACACCAGCGCGTCGCCGGCAGCGATTTCCACGCGCTGGAAGCCGTTGATGTCGATCATTTCGACCGCGCCACTGCCGGAAAGCGTGTAATACATCTCGCTGCACAACAAATGCACGTGCGGCGTGCCGCCACGCTGGCCGTCGGGCGCGGGCGTGTCATAGACTCTCAGGCGGCTGACAAGGATGCCGCCGGGCATATGGAGGTTGGTCATTGCCACTCTGCCCGATGCGCCACAGTTCTAGACCCGTTCCTTTTTCAGTTCGGCCAGCCGCCCGGCTTCTTCACGGTTCTTGTAGAACGGGTCGAGCGGGTAGCAGCCGGAGACCATGCCGTTGCGTGGCGCGGTCGTGCAGTCGCTGAAGGTGCGACAGATGATTTTGCGTTGTAGCGCGTTCCCGGCGAGGATGTCTGCCGGCATTTCAGGATAAGCCAGCATCATGCGCCCCAGCCCGATCGAGTCGGCCATGCCGGTTCGGACGACGTGCTGAGCGACATTCGGCAGCCAGTCCTGCAAATATGAATAACCTGATCCCACGATGAACAGGTTGGGATGCGACCGCTTTAACTCGGCAGTCACCGCGATCTGACGCGCGACGCCGGCCAATGGGTCTTCCGGCGGCTGGTATCCGTCGGACGGCGGGAACAGCGCCGGGCGCTGGATGTGTGGATTGTAATAGGGGCTTCCGGCGGTCAGGCAGACCAGCCGGACGTCCAGCGTTTCCAGCAGGTCGAGATAGCGCTTTGGCTCCGTCAGGTCGATGCCCGTGCCGCTGCCATCGCCGCCAAAGGCGTAGCGATAGGGGCCGTCCGTCCACGTTTCCGGCTCGCCCCGACCGTCTATGCCGGGCCGGAAGGCGATCCAGTCGAACGCGCTCAGCCGCACGCCGATCAGCAGGCCCGGCGCGGCGCGCCGGATGCCGGCCACAACTTCGCGCAGAAAACGCGTGCGGTTCTCGAAGCTACCGCCATATCGCCCTTCACGGTCGACAGCGCTCAGAAATTCGTGGCCCAGATAGCCGTGGCAGTGTTTGACATCCACAAAGGCGAATCCAGCCTGCTTGGCCAGCACGGCTGCCCGCACAAAGTCTTCGATCAGCGCGTCGATCTCGTCGTCTCGCAGCAACGGCTGATCGTCCGGCACGTTGTAGCGCCGGTCGAGGATCGGATGACGGTAGAGGATTTGCGGCTCCAGGCGTTTTTTGTCATTGGGCCGCGCAAAGCGCCCGGAATGTGTCAGTTGCAGGCCGACCAGTAGATCAGACGTGTCGCCGTGGCGTTCGGCGTGCGCCTGTACCAGTGCTTCGCGCAGGGCCGCAATCTCCGGCGCGGTCGCGTCGTTTAGCACCAGTTGGTTCGGGTTGGCGCGTCCGTCGTGGCGCACGGCGACCGCTTCGCCACCCCAGATGAGTTTGGCTCCGCTCAGGCCAAAGCGCAGCCAGCGACGTCGAACCAGCTCGCTTGGGCGGCCATCCGGTTCGGCGTCCCATCCCTCCATCGGCAGCGCCGTGAAGCGATTGCCAATCCTGATGTCGCCAAGCCGGTAGGGCTGCGCCAGCGGCGCGTCGGGGCCGTGCGCGACGTTTTCATCGAACGGCAGCTCGATGCCTATCGCCGCCAGATGTTCGCGGAACTGCTCAGCAGTACGGAGTTGGGCTACGCGGCGAATGGTCATGAGGCTAACTCTGGCAGCACGCCCAGCCGTTCGGCAATATCGCGCAGCAATTCAACATCGCTTTCCGGGCGTTCCGGCGAGCGCGGGTGGGTGCGGTCGGACCGAATCCAGCCGCGCTGCTTCAGGAACTGCGCGGCGCTGTGCTTATAGGCCGGCACGGGCGCGCGGAAGGCCAGAAAGCCCAGATATTGCAGCAGATCGTTGATCTCATAAAAACCGGGGTCGCCGGCTTCCCAGAGCGCGTCGCGGCGCGCGAAAATGTCGGGCGCAAACGTGCTCAAGCCCAGCAGATAATCGCTGCCATAAATCACCATGTCGATGGCGAGGTCATTGCCAGTCAGCACCATGAAGTCGGGGCGTCGTTCGTCGCGCAGTTGCAGCCGCTGCCATTCCAGCACCCGGCTCAGCGACGAATGTTTCGCGCCGATGCACTGCGGCACACTCAGCAGCCCGGCATAGACGTCCAGATCGTAAATCCTGCCGAACGGCGCGAACATCGTACCCAGCTCAAAGGCGATAAAGCGCGGGCAATAGCGGCCGATTTCGGCATAGGCGTCGATAATCGCATCGTTCGCCTGCGACGTCAGGCCATAGGACTGGAAAATCACGGGCGTGCCGCCGTGTTCCTGAATCTGGTCGATCTGCCGGCGATAGGCGTCGAGGTTCCAGCTATCGCCCGGTCTGTCGCTCACAAACGCGCCCGCCACGAAGGCGCCACCTTCCAGAACATCGCGCGTCTGCTCCAGCACCTGGCGGCGGGTTTCGGCATCAAGCAGATTAACGTAGCCGGTATCCATGTTCACCGCAGGCGTTAAACCGGCGTCGGCGGTGCGGCGGACGTGGGCGCGAAAGCCATCCCAGTCCACGCTTCCATCGTCGAGGAACGGCAACAGAATGGCGGACATGCCGGTAATTCTGCGCCGCGGCCTGATCATCTTTTCCGGTGAAAGGGCCATCTGTAAACTCGCTTCCACTTTTATGAGCCTCCCGCGACAGAGCTGAGCGCGCGCGTGCTTTCACGCACGATCAGGTTCGGCGTCAGCACCCGCTGGTGAAGTTCCAACGCCGGATTGGCGATGAGTTCGACCAGATACTGAATACACAACTCATCCTGTTTGCTGAACTTAAATTCGACGGTCGTCAGCGGCGGCTCGGTGTACTGAGCCAGTTCAGCGTTGTCGTAGCTTACCACCGAAACATCATCGGGAATGCGAAGGCCGGCCTCGCGCAGCGCTCGCATTGCGCCCAGCGCCATCCCGTCCGTGCCGACGATCAGCGCGGTAAATGGCTGGCCTGTCGCCAGAATTTGTTTGGCGGCGGCATAGCCGCTACCGATGGAATAATCGCCTTCGGCTACCGGGCCGAGCGACAGACCGTGCTCGCCCAGCACGCTTCGCATGGCCGAATACCGCCAGTAACCGTTATGCAGCTCGGAGGTCGGCGGAATGGCTGCGATCTGGCGGTGGCCAAGCGACAGCAGGTGTTCGACGGCCAGCCGCGTTGCGTGGACCTGATCGAAACCCACCCAGGCGAGGCTTGAGCTGGGTACATAGTCGCGGCGGACCAGAGGAATGCCGCGCGACATCGCCTTCAAGGCTTCATCTTCGATTCGCAGGCGCGGCCCGGAGAGCACGATACCATCGACCATGCGGGACAGCGCGCTTTCCAGCGCTGCTTCCAGACCTTCGGCGTCGGTTTCGGACACCAGCAGGCTGTAGCCGGCTTCGGTTGCGGCGTGAGCCATGTTTTTCGTCGAATGTGCCAGATACCCGCCGTATCGCACATCAACGATAATGAGTTCGAGCGTTTTCGAGCGGCTGGTGGTCAGCGTCTGCGCCGCGCGGTTGGGGCGATAGTCCATTTCCTCCATCAGACGCAGAATCTGGCGGCGGGTTTTCTCGGACACGCCCGGTTTGTTATTGATGACCAGCGATACGGTCTGATAGGACACGCCCGCAAGTTTTGCGATGTCGCGGATGGTTGGTTGCTTCTTATGCAGTGTCACATTCGACCACCTTACTTGACCGTTCAATATCATAACATAAACCGGATAACGCACAAACCAGCTCGGATTGCTTGACAAATTTTGCCTTTTTCTGTTATCGCTATATTATAGAGATTGACCGGTCAAGTAAACCAACCCTTTGCTGCGAATACTTCTTGAAAGGACGTTTGAAAGATGGCGCGACCGAAGCTCAGACTGCTTACTATTTTCGTTCTAACGGCTCTCCTTTTGGCGCTTGGTACAGCCGTGCTGGCACAGGATGAGCCGGTCGAATTACGGGTCGTGTGGTGGGGTTCGCAAAGTCGCCACGATCGTACCATCGAAGTGATTGAGATGTACGAGGCCCAGAACCCCAACGTCGATATCGTCTACGAATTCGCCAACTTCACCGACTACTGGACGTTGGTCAATACTCAGGCTGCCGGTGGCGATCTGGCCTGTGTGATGCAGCATGACTATGCCTATCTGGCCGAATGGGCTGAGCGCGGGTTGCTGCAACCGCTGGATCCGTATGTCGAGCAGGGCATCATCGATCTGTCGAACGTTGATGAGAGCTTTATCGCCGGCGGCCGCGTTGATGGGCTGCTTTATGGTCTGAGCCTCGGTTCCAACTCGCAGGCCATCATCCTTGACGTCGACAAGTTCGAGGAAGCTGGCGTTGATCTGCCCGATCCGCAGTGGACGTGGGCTGACTTTGAAGCAATTGCCCGCGAACTGCACGATGCGCTGGGCATTTACGCCTATGGTTCGCCCAGTCTGGGTGACGATCAAATCTGGACCTCGCTGATTTTGGCGCACGGCACCAATCCGTTCAACGAAGACAACACCGGCTTTGGCTACGATGATGACGGGCCGATCATCGAACACTTCAAGATGCTGCTGCGCTTGCAGGAAGACGGCGTGATCATGTCGCTGGAAGAAATGGCGCAGTCCGCCGAAGGCCCCGAAAATTCGCCGATCGTGACCGGCGACGCTGCCATGCAGTACCAGTGGTCGAATCAGGTGGTCGCCATCACCAGCGCCGCCGGTGAAGGCCGCAACTTCCGCCTGTGGCACATGCCGCGTCCTGAAGGCGGTCGGCCGGCTAACTACCTGAAGCCGTCGATGTTCTTCAGCATTCCGACGAACTGCGAGCACGGCGAGATTGCCGCTGACTTCATCAACTTCTTCACCAACGATCTGGAAGCCAACGAAGTTCTGTTCGCGGAGCGCGGCGTTCCCATTTCGTCTGAGGTGCGCGAGCATCTGCGCCCGATGCTGGACGCAATCGGCCAGGAAACCTTCGATTTCCTGGAGCGTGTCAGCGCGGACAGCAGCCCGATCTTCCCGCCGAACCCACCCGGCTACAATGACATTCGCAACAACGTCTGGCTGCCGTTGTTCCACGATCCGGTGCTCTACGGGCAGATTTCGGTCGAAGAAGGCGTCGCCCTCTTCCGCGCGGAAGCAGAAGCGATCCTGTCGCAAAACTAACAGGTCATTCGGGTTCCGGGGCGCGTTCGACTATACTCGATGGTCGGGCGCGTCCCGGACTTCATTCTGGACTATGGATTTTTTTAGGGTAACGCAATGACCGAACCCGCTGCGGCCGTTCCGGCGTCTGGCGCGGAGCAGGTGGCGCTTCAAAGTCGCGGACTTGCCAGACGAAAATCAAAGGATTTTAAACGCAACAATCTTGTTGGATATCTCTTTATCTCGCCTTGGTTGATTGGCTTCTTCCTGTTTGCGCTCGTTCCCATCCTCATGTCGCTGTGGCTGGCCTTCACCAACTTCGACCTGTTAAGCGGTCGTGGTGAGTTCATCGGGCTGGCGAATTTCGAGCGCATGTTTTTTCAGGACATTCGCTACGGGCGCTCGTTGAGCGCGACCTTTAAATACGTCGCCTTTTCCGTGCCGCTGCGTCTGATTTTCGCGCTGGCCGTTGCCATGCTGCTGAATACCAAACGGCGTGGCGTCTACTGGTTCCGCGCGGCCTACTATATCCCGTCGATCATTGGCGGCAGCGTGGCCGTGGCCGTCATGTGGCGCCAGTTGTTCGGCAGTCAGGGCGTCATCAATGCGATTACGGCGCTGGTCGGGTTTGAGCCGGTCAACTGGCTGGGCAACCCGCAGACCGCCATCTGGACGCTGATTTTGCTGGCGGTGTGGCAGTTTGGCTCGCCGATGCTGATTTTTCTGGCGGGCCTGCGTCAAATTCCGTCCGAGATGTATGAAGCGGCGGAGATCGACGGCGCGAGTTCGTGGGCCAAATTCCGGCACGTGACGCTGCCGTTGTTAACACCGATCATCTTCTTCAATCTGATTATGCAGCTAATCAGCGGGTTTAAGGTTTTCACTCAGGCGTTTGTGGTCACATCCGGCGGCCCGTTGGATACGACGCTGTTCTATACGCTGTATGTATATGGCCGTGCCTTCAGCAATTTCCAGATGGGCTATGCTGCCGCCATGTCATGGATTTTGTTGCTCATCATCGCGGTGCTCACGGCGATAGCGTTCAGGCTGTCGGATCGCTGGGTGTTCTACGAGACGAAGGAAGGCTAGGTCGTGGGTCAGGCGCTCACATTCGATCCCTACAAGCAGCAGCGCCAGCGGGAAAAGCTGCTTCGAACGATCATCTATTATGCTGGTGTCCTGTTGCTCGCCGCATTCATGCTCTATCCGGTGGCGTGGCTGGTCGCCAGTTCCCTGAAAGCGCCGGATGAAATCTGGACTAATGTTTCGTCGCTGATCCCACAGGCCATGCGCTTCGAAAACTACGCCGAAGGCTGGGCCGGTTTCGGCGGCATCACCTTTGCCACTTTCTTCCGCAACTCGTTCATTCACGCGGGAATCGGCACGCTGTTCACCGTCGTCAGCTCGGCGGTGGTGGCCTACGGGTTCGCGCGGGTGCGCTTTCGTGGCAGCAGCTTCTGGTTTTCGGTCATGCTGCTCACGATCATGTTGCCTCCGCAAATCCTGATGATCCCGCAATATATCATTTTTAACCGGCTGAACTGGATCAACACGTTCCTGCCTCTGCTGATTCCGCGTCTGGGCGGCGACGTTTTCTTCATCTTCATGATCGTGCAGTTCATTCGCGGCATTCCCATCGAACTCGATGAAGCCGCGATGATCGACGGTTGCAGCAAAGCCGGCATCTTCTTCCGTATCATCCTGCCCCAGATCACGCCCGCGCTGGTCACGGCGGCGATCTTCTCGTTCTACTGGACATGGGAGGACTTTCTCGGCCCGCTTATCTACCTGAGCGACCCGAATCTGTATACCGTCTCGCTGGCCCTGCGCGCGTTCGCCGACACTGGCAGCGTGACTAACTGGGGCGCGGTCTTCGCCATGCTCACGCTGTCGCTGGTTCCCGTGATCCTGATCTTCGTCTTCTTCCAGCGTTATCTGGTTGAGGGTATTGCGACGACCGGGCTGAAGGGCTAGGCATGGCGGCGCAGCGGGCGAACCCACGGAGCGAACGGGCAGAACTGGCCGAGCACGCGGAAAAGTGGGCGACGTTTATTTTGGCGAACCTCCTGTGGTGTCTCGCCTCGATTCCGGTTGTCACGCTGCCCGCGGCGACGGCTGGCCTGCTGGCCGTGATGTCCGCGCGCGCGCGTGGTCGCCAGCCCGACCTGCTGCCGACGTTTTTCGGGGCCATGAAACGCCTGTGGGCGAAAGCCACTGCGCTGGCCATAATCAACCTGCTGGCCGGCGGGTTGGCCGCGCTGAACCTGATGATTCTGCCGTATATGGACCTGGGGGGGGTCCCATTCCGGTTTTGGGCCCCACGGGCCCGTTTGTCAAGGGGAACCGCCCTCTTTTAACAAAAATTTATTCCTGGAG
>QGUR01000394.1 GCA_003242205.1 Chloroflexota bacterium
CCACCCTTGCAAAAAACCTAATTCGCTTAACAGTTCCATTTTTAGGTCGGTAGCTTTCGGGTCGAAAGTCGCTGCTATTCCGAATTAGGTCAAGTTCAATCCAGTTATACTTTTTATACTGCTCCTGATACGGTAGCGAGCGAAATGGGATCGGATAAATCCGAATCCATTTGCCGTTGCTCAAAATACCTGCAGTACAAACTAGTTCTTCATACTTGTTCGAAGGAAGGGGATATGTTTTAACAGTGATAAGAACACGAGCATTTGGTATTTCATTAGGAAGGTACATAGTGATCTCGCTCGTTACTTATGCCTTCAAATGTACAATCGGCACATTGAGGTTGCTGTCTTGCTCAAAGTAATGAGCAATCCTATGACGATGACAAGAAAAGGGCGATGCCTCGAAACAAGTTAGAGCAACGCGCTCTTTCTCGAAAATGACGCTTCGAAGCCTACTTAAAGCCTCCTGTCTCGCTGGCAATACTTCTCTATCATAGTATTCAAACAACGTCTCATAATCGTGTTTAGTATTCAAACCTACCCGTAGATGAGATGGCACTCCTAGCTCAGGTAAGTGGATGTAATCTATTTCAATAATCTGTACAGCCTTCTGTAATTGAGATTTTGAGAATCCGTATTTTTTTGAGATAGGATTCTTGCGTACATCGACGAGAGCCGCTACGTTATTATTAATTAAAATTTCTAAATATCGATCAATCGTGATACCTTCATAACCTATTGTAAATAAACAAGGGCTGTTATCAGTATTAATTTTATCTGTGACGCGAGCAAAATCACGCGCGCTAAGTATCTGTTGTGCAACTTGGCTCTTTATTGCAAAATACGGATAATCTACATAGACCTTCTTCAACAGTGCACTACCACGTGTATTATCATATTCAGCAACTAGCGAACGTATCACACTTTGGGTCCGCTGATCCAACTTCGATAGAAAACCCTCACTACGGAGCTGAAACACGTCCCCAGCGGCTAAGAAGCCAAGAGTTGTTAACCGTATTTTGTCTTGGGCTAGCGTAAGGCTATACGCTCCATACTTATGGGGAAAAAAGTCATAGTAGTTCTGTGAAGCACGTTGACACAAGAGAAACATTAGCTTATGGCAGTCTGTTGCTGTAAGTCTGCCGCCAAACGCTTCAACAAGACCTAGCAAGACTTTACGACGCAGATACATAAATCCCTAACCTTTACGCTACTCAGCCAAATCTAGCACGCCTGTTCCAATTAGTCGACTCCAAAACTACAGTGTTTTTTGCAGGCTTCCCCAAATTACATCCTATCCCCCATCACACACGGCGGTGTGTGGCGCATACAGTGAAAAAGGATGGAGGGCGGATGGGATTTTCGTTCCCCCAATACGCGATCTAAGGAGATGCCATGACACCAGCCCAACAACCCGACGGATACCTCGCCATGCCTCCGACCGGCAGCGGCAATCCCGTGCTGGTGCTCCATGCATGGTGGGGATTGAACGATACCATCAGGGCGGTTTGTGACCGGCTGGCGGATGCCGGTTTCGTCGCCTTCGCGCCAGACCTGTATCACGGTCAGGTCACCGACGACATCGCCGAGGCCGAACGGCTAAGCCAAACGTTGTTCGACAACCTCGACCGGCCACGGGCCGAAGTCGCCGCCGCGGCGTCGTTCCTCGCCCAGCGCACCGGCCAGCCCGACGCCCCCCTCGCCGTGATCGGCTTCTCGCTGGGCGCGTTCTTCGCGCTGGATTTCTCCGTGAGCGATCCCGAACACGTCCGCTCGGTCGTCGTCTTTTACGGCACGCGGCCCGGCCTCGACTTCAGCAACGCCAGAGCTGCCTACCTCGGCCATTTCGCCGAAGAAGACCAGTTTGAAGCGCAGGAAGACATCGACGCGCTGGAGGAAGCGCTGAAACGCGCCGGACGCCCGGTGACGTTCTACCGTTACAGCGGCACAGGCCACTGGTTCTTCGAGCCGGAGCGCCCGGACGCTTTTAACGAGGCGGCGGCGCAGCTGGCGTGGGAACGCACGCTCGAATTTCTGAGGCAGCCCGCCAACGAATGAGGCGGCTTGCCCGGTCGATTTAGCGGCAAACGAAAGGGCCGGAAACGCTGTTCCGGCCCTGTTGTTGTCTCAATTGTGCCTGCTGCGCTGTTAGTCGCCGGCTGCGGAGGTGGACACGCTCAGAGCGCCTTCGCCCGGAACGGGCAGGATGTCGGGCCACACGGTCGCGCCGTGCTCGTAAACGTCGATGCCGACCGTGCTGGCTTTCTCGGGAATACGGAGAATGCCGAGCGCCTTGCAGACCGCGAAGATGACCGCCGAAGTCGCACCCATCCACAGCATGACCGCAATCACGCCGGTGAACTGGATTGCCAGTTGCGCGATACCGCCGCCGAGCAGCAGCCCGTTCGCGCCCAGTTCGGGCTGGCCGAAGATGCCGATGGCGAGCGCGCCGAAGATGCCGCAGGTTCCGTGGACGGCGAATGCGCCTGCCGGGTCGTCAATTCTGAGCCGCTCGAACAGGTCTGCCGACAGCAGGACGAGCACGCCCGCAATACCGCCGATAACGAACGCGGCCCAGGGTTCGACAAAGGCGCAGCCTGCCGTGATGGCGACCAGGCCGGCGAGCGACCCGTTGAGGCTGGCTGCCAGATCCCATTTGCCGCTGCGGAAATAGGCGAACATCATGGCGACGAATGCGCCTGCGACCGCGCCAAGCGTGGTGTTCACCGCCACGAGGCCGACCAAACCGTTCTCGCTCATGCTCAGGGCGGAACCGGGGTTGAAGCCGTACCAGCCAAGCCACAGGATCATCGTGCCGAGCGTGGCATACGCGAGGTTATGCGGGCGTGGCGGTTTGCCCCACACGCGGCCCGTGCGCGGGCCAAGCAGGATTGCGCCCATCAGCGCGACCATACCGCCGGACAGGTGAACCGCCGCGCTACCCGCGAAATCGAGGAAGCCCTGCTGCGCCAGCCAGCCGCCGCCCCAGATCCAGTGAATGACGATCGGATAGGTGAAACCGGCGACGATGAACGAGTAAATGATTTTGGTGATGAAGTTCGTGCGCTCGGCCATCGCGCCAGTCGCAATCGTGCCCGCCGTCGCCGCGAAGGCATACTGGAAGAAGAACAGCATAAAGACCGAAATGCCCGTGCCGTAAACCGGCGCGCCGTCTACATACTCCATCGCGCCGCTCAGGAAAAAGCCGGTCGTGCCGAACAGGCCGGAGCCGTCGTCCGTCCCCAGCGCAAGGGCGAAGCCGGTCGCAAAGAAGGCAATACCGCCGATCGCGGCGTCCATGAAGTTTTCCATCATGGAGTTCACAACGCCCGTCTGGCGGATCATGCCCGCTTCGAGGAACGCAAAACCGGCCTGCATGAAAAAGACAAACATGGATGCAACGAACACGAACGTCGAGTCAATCGAGACTTGCAGCGCTTCCAGGCCCGCAGCGAGATCCGTCGCCTCGTCCGCCGCTGCTTCCACGGCAGCCGGAGCTTCCGCGACTTCATCCTGTGCATAGGTGAACGTAGTGCCGAAGACAGCCAGTATCAGAGTGCCGAGGGCCATGGCGATAAGACGCCGTAGCAAACGAGAACGTCGGTTCATGAGATCTCCTCCGGTAAAAAACAGGGTTTAAAAGGCCAATGTAAAAGAGTG
>QGUR01000083.1 GCA_003242205.1 Chloroflexota bacterium
TGCCGACGACGCCAAGCGGGATTTCCACATTGCCCGGCGTCTTGACGACGACGTTGTTGAACTGCGTCGTAATCGCGTCGCCCGTGTTGGTGAGCGTCACCGCATATTCGCCAACCACCTCGCCCGCGCCACCGCTGAGCGTCAATTCCTGCGGCCCGGAAATGGCGCTGATGACCAGATCGGGTAGGCCGGGCGTGGCCGTCGGCGGCGGCGTCGCGGAAGGCGTCGGCGTGAAGGTCGGCGGCGGCGTATTCGTGACCGGACTGGTAGGCGACGGCGGCGGGACGACAATCGGAATACCGGCGCAGTTGCCGTAAACCGTCGTGTAGGCTGCCGAAACCCAGCCAATCGTCGTGTTCACACGCACCTGCCACCACTCGTTGGTCCCAATCCGGCCTACAATCGGCGCCACCGTGCCCGCGCGCAGAACCGTGATGACGTTGTAATTGGTGCTCGGCCCGCTACGCAGGTTCAGCCCGACGTTGGTCATAATGCGGCAGGTCGGGTCGTTCGGGTTGATCTGTGGCACGTTGGTCGCCTGCACAGCGGTAGCCGTGACCTGCTGTTGCTGTTCGCGCACGATCAGCGTCAGCGGCGCAGGATCGCTTGCGACCGCGCCACGATAGGCGACCACCGCGAGGTTGACCTCGCCAAGCTGGCGCGGCGTGTAATCCAGCACCACGCTGAGCGACGTATCGCCCGACGGCGCTTCGGATGAAACGGTCTTGACGATCTGTCCGTTGGCCAGCAACTGTACACGCTGCACGCCGACCGTGTCTGTCGCAGTGGCGCTGATGAGAGTCCGCTCGTTGATGACGACTTCAGTGTTATTCGCGGGAGACGTGATGTTGACGATCGGCTTGCCACTCGCGATGCCGGTCGCCGTCACCAGCGGCTCAACCCGGTCGGGTTCCGCGGAGAGATTGCAGGCAGCAAGCGCAAGAACCGCGAGGCACAGCACCAGCCCTCGGATAGGATGCATAATGGAATCCTTCACGGGTTCAGCTTAGTTTTCAGCGTAACTATTTTAACATTACGCCCAACCAGCGGCAATTGATCCCGCGCCCGGCAGCCACGTGTAACAAAACGGGCGAACCTGCCTCTGTGGAAAACAGGCTCGCCCCTCAAGCCACAAGCGGCTTTGGCTATCCCAGTCACCTAACTGATCGGCTCTTTGTAAATCACGTACCGGCCCATGTCATCGCCCTTGGCGATGCAGGTCGCCATGTCGATCTTGAACTCGTGGCCGCCGGAAACCCAGCCCAGCCCTTCCTGCAACAGCCCTTGCCCCGCGTAGCAGACCGGGCGATCCGCCTTGCGGTTCCAGCACATTGGACAGCGCTCCAGCGTGTAGATGATTCGATCCGGTCCGTCGTCATAGACGTTGGAAATCTGATCCGAAAACTGCGAGAAGATGTTGGCCATGGCGGGGATACCGACGCGCAGCTTGGCGTTCAGCGGCAGCACCTTGAATGCCAGATCGCCCACGCCAGCGAGCGCGCCGAACGAACGTAGCGCCTGCGCGAATGTCGCCCGGCCCGCACGCAGCGCCAACCCACGCCCGCCACGGGGGCCATACATGTCTTCCAGCGCCACGTTGAGGGCGGTAAACTCGGCGAAATCAAACCCTTTTTCGAGATTATCGGGAGGGTAATTATCGACGTACTGCTGTAATCCCGCCAAGTTAAGCACGGCGTTAAGGCCGTTCTTGCCCATGACATCTTCCATCGCCTCGATGAAGATGCGGGCAAACTTGTTGGGATAATAATATCCGCTCTTCTCAGGTGGCATTGTGCCCGGTCCTCCAATTCGGTGCGTGAGCCAGTTCAGTCATAGGGTGACTGTACGGGGTGGCCTGTGACTATGCCGAGGCTTTACAAGTATACGCGAAAACAAATGCCTTCCCAACTTAAGGAAACACACCTTAAGGGAACATGGGCCACCTGAAACATGAAAACGGGCAGCACCCGCCCCGGAGAACGCTGCCCGTTGGTTTGGAAACGGTTTGTGGAGTAAATGGAAGGATAGCGATAGCTCAGTGGAGCAGATAGGCGCTTGTGATCGAGTGGTGAGCATCGAGCAGTTGTCGGGGCGTACCTTCGAACACGACCCTGCCCCCCTTATGCCCGCCTTCCGGCCCCATGTCGATGATCCAGTCGGCGTTTCTGATGACGTTCAGGTTGTGTTCGATGACGATCAGGGTATTGCCGGCGTCGACCACCCGGTTCATGATATCGAGCAGGCGACCGATATCCGACATATGCAGGCCGGTGGTCGGCTCGTCCATCACGTAGACGCTGCCTTTCTTATGCAGTTCGGTCGCCAGTTTGATCCGCTGGCACTCGCCGCCGGACAACGTGCTTAGCGGCTGGCCCAGCGTCAGGTAATCCAGCCCGGTATCGTTCATGGCCTGCAACCGGCGGCGAATCTCCTTTTGCGGAAAGAAGGCAAGCGCCTCGCCCACGCTCATGGCCAGCACATCGCTGATAGATTTGCCCTCATAGGTGTAGGCCAGAACCTCTTCCTTGAACCGCTTGCCGCCACAGACTTCGCAGGGCGTTCGAACGCCGTCCAGAAAGCCAAGATCGATGTAAACGAAGCCAAGCCCCTGACAGTTCTCGCACGCGCCTTTGGAATTGAAGCTAAATAGCGATGGGCTGACGTTGTTGGCTCTGGCAAAGACCTTTCGCACTTCATCCATGACGCCGGTATAGGTCGCCGGGTTGGAGCGTATCGACGTTCCGACGGCGGACTGGTCGATGACGACGGCGTCGGGGTGCTGGCGCAGAAAGACCTGATGAATGAGCGAGCTTTTGCCCGACCCGGCGACGCCAGTGACGACGGTCAGGACGCCGGTTGGGATATTGACCGTCAGATTCTTGAGGTTATTGACACAGGCGTTCCTGATGGTCAGCCAGCCGCCGGGCTGGCGATAGGTCTCTTTGAGTGGCATGCCGTTCTTCAGGTGTCTGGCCGTCAGCGTGTCCGCGCGCAGCAGCTCGTGATATGGCCCTTCAAAGACGATCCGCCCGCCCTGCTGGCCGGCCAGCGGGCCGACATCGACAATGTGATCCGCAATTTTGATAACGTCGGGATCGTGTTCGACGACGAGAACGGTGTTGCCCTTGTCACGCAGCTTCTGCAATAACCCGGTCAGGCGGTGAACATCGCGCGGGTGCAACCCGATTGTCGGCTCGTCAAAGATGTAGAGGACATCCACCAGACTGCTGCTGAGATGCTTCACCATCTTGATGCGCTGCGACTCGCCGCCGGAGAGCGTGTCCGTTTCGCGGTTGAGGCTCAGATATTCCAGGCCGATGTCGATCATATGCTGCAGACGCTCGGTCAGCATGGCCACCATCGGCGCTGCCACCGGGTCTTCAATCTGCCGGATGACCTCGATCAACTCGCCAACTTCCATCGCAGCCATTTCCGCGATGTTGAGGCCGTTGATCCGGCAGCTTAGCGCCGCCTGGTTCAGACGCGCGCCTTTGCATAGCGGACACGGGCCATAGGTCATAAATGGCGCGACCAGCTTCTGCGTGCGTTCGGACAGGGTTTTAACATCGCGCATGATGTACTTGCGCGTGAACTTGGCAATGACGCCCTCAAAAGTCAGGTTAAAGGGTTTACTGCCAAGGTTCGCCCTGAACTTATGCGGCTTGCCATAGAGCAGACGCTCCATCTCCTCGTCGCTGTAGTCGGCCAGTGGCTTGTCGTTATCGAACAGTCCTGACTGGGTGCAGATTGTCCAGTCCCAGCTATCGACCGCGTAATCGGGAAACAAAATCGCCCCTTCATTGAGCGATTTTGAAGTATCCAGAAATCGCTCCAGATCGACGCCGATCTTGCGCCCGACGCCATTGCATTCGGGACACATGCCCTGCGGTTCGTTGAATGAGAAGGCATAGGATGGGCCGATGTAAGGCTGGCCAACACGGGAAAAAAGCAGCCGCAGCACTGAGTAAATGTCCGTAACCGTGCCGACCGTTGAGTGTGAGCCGCCGCCCAGCCGTTTCTGATCGACGACAATCGCCATGTTCAGGTTTTCGATGGCATCAACATCGGGCTGGGCATAACGTGGCAGAAAGTTGCGAATGAACGTACTGAAGGTTTCGTTGAGCTGCCTGCGCGCTTCGGTAGCAATCGTATCGAACACAATCGACGATTTGCCGGACCCGGATACGCCGGTGAAGATGGTGATTTTGTGCCGGGGAATGCGTAGCGTGACGTTTTTCAGATTGTTTTCCCGCGCTCCGCGAATCTCAATATAGTCTCGTTGGATCACAACCTGCTCCACTCCATTGATCGAGATGACACTGCTCTATGCGCGAAACCGGCCCGGAGTGAAAACCTGAGCCGGATGCGTCACGCCGCCCCGCAACCCCTCACCACGCCGGACGAGCGCTTTCACACTGAACGATTAAGCCGAATACAGAGATGGCGTCAAACGCTTTGCAAAGGGGATATGCGCTGAAATAAAAAGGGCGGCATGCCCACAGCACGCCACCCTTGTGAACTCACGACAGGTTTCCAGGCTAACCGGCCATCACCACTAGCGGTTCGTCGGGCCGCGCTTCCGCCGACGGCAGGCGGCCCTGCATGCTCCACGGGCCGGTCCAGACGATTTCCACATCCACCAGCTTGCCGCGCCAGTCGCCGCTATCCTCGAAGAAAACGAGCTTGTTCTGCGGCGTGCGCCCGCGCCACTTGCCCTTGTGCTTGTCTTCCACCAGCACCTGCACGGTCTTGCCCAGACTGCGACTGTTGAGTTCAGCCAGTATCCGCGCCTGTAGTTCTTCAAGCAGCGCGAAGCGGCGACGCTTCTCTTCCTCCGGCACGTCGTCTTTCATACGCCGGGCGCTGACGGTGTGCGGGCGCGGGCTGTAGCGAGCCAGATGCACCTTGTCGAGTTTGAGATCGGCCAGCAGGTCATAGGTATTCTGGAACTGAGCCTCGGTCTCGCCGCAGAAACCGACAATGATATCCGTATGAACGGCGACATCCGGGATCGTGCGGCGAATCTTCTCGACCAGACGGCGATACTGTTCGACGGTATAGCCGCGCTTCATACGTTCCAGCACTTCGTCGTCGCCCGCCTGAACCGGCACTTCAATCTGTGGCATGACGCGCGGCAGCTCGGCCACGGTTTCCAGCAGCTTGTCGGTCATCCAGTTCGGGTGGCTCGTCAGAAAGCGGATGCGCTCCAGCCCGGTTTCCTCGGCGACGTTGTGCACAATTCGCAGCAGATCCGCCAAGTCGGGGCCATCCGGAATGTCCTTGCCGTATCGGTCAACGATCTGGCCCAGCAGCGTAACTTCCTTGACGCCCTGCCGCGCGAGACTGCGGACATGGCCGACGATTTCCCCAACGCTGCGGCTGCGTTCGACGCCGCGCCGGAACGGAATAATGCAGAACGTGCAGGCGTGAGAGCAACCATAGACGACCGGCACATGCGCGCTGACTAGATTCCCCAGTTCGCGCTCCGGCAGGATCAGGTCGCCATCCTGAATCTGGTCGCGCTGCTCGCGCTCCGCCTGCTCGCGGGCCAGCACTTCGTCCTCGGTCATGCGGGAACGCAGAAAGTCCACCATCGGCTGCGGTTCGGACGGCGGCAAAAAGACGTCGACGTATGGCAGGCGCTTTCGCAAAGCAAGCGAGTCGCGCACGCCGACCATGCAGCCCATCACGCCGATGATCTTGTTGGGCTGTTCCTTCTTGATCTGTGCCAGTTCGGACAAACGCCCGAAAGCCTTGTCTTCGGCGCTCTGACGCACGACACAGGTATTGACAACGTAAATGTCGGCTTCGTCGGGCGTATCGGCGGCGCGGTGGCCAAGGCGCTCCAGTTCGGATGCCAGCCGCTGCGAATCCGCCGTGTTCATTTGGCACCCAAGTGTCCAGATGTGATATTTCATAAGCCGTTCAACTGCCCAATTTTTCTGATGGTGGTAAGCGTATTGTATCGGCCCGCGGAAACGCCGTCAATTCACAACGGGCGCTCCTTTAAAGACCTGCGTCCGCTTCCTCGCAGGGCACGGCCCGCAGTGTGAGCGCTTGCAGCGGCGGGTTCGCCGAGAGGCTGGTCCCGGACCACATCATTTCCAGCGTGTTATCCTCCAGCATGACGTGTTCGGTCACGTCCAGCAACAGGTCTCCCACGTGCCCATCGACCGCGAGACCGCGTAGAACAAGACGATAGGCGCGTTCAGCGCCCTCGACGTGCAGTAGATAGCGAGCGCAGACATCAAGCGGATCGAGCCAGAAAGCCGCCCGGCAGACCAGAGCACCGTCGCGCTCCTCGCACTGCCAACCGGCGTCGAGGCGAGTCTCGTATAAAGTCCGCATGGGCATCCTCAGTTTGCTCCCTCGGTAGGCGCGGGTTCGCGCGTCGCTTCGAGCGGCGGCGCAGGCTCCACAGAGCGGTGACCTGCCACAAGCGTCACGGAGCCGATATAACGCCGCCCATGCTCCATCAGCGCGTAGACAAAACCAACGATGGCCAGCATTTCCATCAGTTCTTCCACCGTTTCCAGAACATGCTTCAGCGCGTTGTCACTGCCGAAGTTGCTCGTCACGTAGCCACCGGGAAGCTCCATGCCGACAGCCCCGCCGACATACAGGAGCGCACAGGCGATGAACCAGCGCGCCGTACCCTGCGGCAGGCGGCGCAAAAACGGCAAGTAGATCATCAGCAGCAACGCCAGCGCAAAGACCGCCGGAATGACCCATGCGAAATAGAGAAAGCCTGAAGCATCCAGCGAGAGCTTCGTCAGTACGGCGCGCATCGGCACGATCAGTTGCTCGTGCAGCCCCACGCCTTCGTCCAGCGACATGAAGAGAAAAATCGCTGCCAGACCGTTCCAGTGGCGCACACCCGGCGCTCCATCGCGGCGGTATCCGGCGGCAATCAGCGCCAGCAGCGCCGAACTCAGCAGGAGCAGGCCAGACTGGAAGAAAGTCGGAATAGTCGCTTCCTGCCCGGTGTCGAGCAGATTGAGGAAGCGATACGGATCATAGCGCAGCGGGTCTGTCGTCAGTTCGAGTACGCGCAGCACCAGCGTTGCCAGCACAAAGACGGCTACCAGACCGAGAAAAGTCAACGTCACGCTTCTGGCATGGTGAAAGCGGATTTCAACGGCGCGCCGCTGGCCGGCATTCCAGGCAAGCAATGCGTAGAGCAGCACGATCCCGCCCAGAGCTTTCAGCACTGACGGGACGAGAGCATGCAGCAAACTGGCGCGTTCGTCGTAAGCGAGGATGTTCCAAAGATAACCGCCAAAGACCAGTATCCAGCCTGCCTGAAAGACGGTCAGACCCAAAAGCGGTGTTTCCTGGCGACGAACGTAAAGCCCGCGCAGCAGCAACAGAAGGGCCGCTAACACGGCCAGCGCCGCGATCCAAAGCGCGCCGTCGCCTGCCAGTTCGTTCCACAGATCGAAGAACCGGGTATGGAAATGGGTCGCAAGATCGGCTGCAAGCACGCCTGCCAGAGCGACCAGCCCCGCCGAGAAGCGACGGCCCGTCGCTTCCGGGCGCGCGACGACAGGCAACAGGGTCAGGACCAGCCCGGCGGCGAGAGCCAGAAAGATCGCGGAGGCGTACCACGCAAACAGGCTGCCTTCCAGCCCGACAAAAAGCAGACGGTCTATCTCAAGCGTAAACGGCAGGCGCGCGTGAACCCACTCAACGATCTGAACGCGAAAGAGGCCGGCAATCACACACACTGCACCGGCCAGCGACAGGACGGCTGCCGTTGCGCGGGGGGAAATTCGAATCATACGATGTCCACAAAACAGGCCGGCATCTGTGGTCCGGCCAACCGAGTTGCCCCATTCTACGCATCCGCTTCACCAGCCGCCAGTGGCGAAGCGAGACGAGCATCAAAATGCCGCGAACGGGTTGCACCTGCTCTGAAGAATCAATAACAATAGGAACACCTGCCCGCCGACGTCAAAGCCGGAGGTCATGCATGCGCCCGACGGTCCTGCTTTACAATCCCACCAGCACGTCGCCCGGAAAACAACGCCTGCCCCTCTCGCTGCTGGCCGTGGCAGCAGCCATCGCGGATGACTACGACGTGGAGTTCATCGACGGCAATCTGATTGCCGACCCGGCAAGCCATATCATCGAGCGGGCGCGGGCGACCGGCGCGAAACTGTTGGCCTGCACCGTCATGCCGGGGCCACAACTACGACAGGCCGCGCCGGTATGCAAACAGGTCAAAGCGGCCCTGCCGGACCTCGCCATTCTGTGGGGCGGCTACTTCCCCACCCAGCATCATGAAGTCATTCTCCGCAGCGGCTATGTCGATTACGTCATTCAGGGTCAGGGCGAAGTCCCCTTTCGCCGGCTGGTCGATACGCTGTACACCGGCGGCGCACTGGAAGACGTGCCGGCGCTCGGTTACAACGACAACGGCACGATCCGCGTGAACCCGCGCGCTCCGCTCGTTCCGCTCGACAATCTGCCGTGGTACCCGTACGACCGTATCGACGTGTCGCGCTACATCGGGCGAAGCTATCTGGGGGACCGCGTTCTGTCGCATAATTCCAGCTTTGGTTGCCCGTTCGCCTGTAATTTCTGCGCCGTCGTCGCGCTGTCAAAACGCCGCTGGATTCCGGAAAGCGCCGAGCGGGTCGCCAGCATCGTCGGCTATTTACAGGATCGCTGGCAAATCGACGCGCTCGAATTTCACGACATGGACTTCTTTGTCAGCGAAGACCGCACCGCGGAGTTTTCGGAACGGATCGCCGGGCGCGGCATTCGCTGGTGGGCGCTGGGCCGCGTCGACACGCTGATGGGTTACAGCGACGCCACGTGGGAAAGCATGCGCCGCAGCGGCGTCAAGATGATCTTTATGGGCGCGGAAAGCGGGGACGACGAAACGCTCAAACGCATGAACAAAGGCGGCCGGTCAGGCACGAACGTGACGCTGGCGCTGGTCGAGCGCATGAAGCATTACGGTATCGTGCCAGAGCTTTCGTTCGTGCTCGGCAACCCGCCCGATCCCGAAGCAGACATCGAAGCGACCATCCGCTTTATCCGCCGGCTGAAACAGATCAATCCCGCCACCGAACTGGTGCTTTACATCTATACTCCCGTGCCACAGGAAGGCAGTATCCTACTCGACGAGGCCCGCCGGCTGGGCTTTCGCTTCCCCGAAACACTGGACGAGTGGGCCAGCGACGAATGGGCGCGATTCTCGATGCGCCGCGATCCGCGCACGCCGTGGTTCAAAGACACGACGCGGCGACGAGTACGCGACTTCGAGGCGGTGATTAATGCCTACTACCCGACAGTGACCGATATGCGGCTGACCGGCCGGATGCGCGACCTGCTGCGCGCGCTGAGCGGCTGGCGCTACAGGCTCGAATTTTACCGCTGGCCCTATGAACTGAAAGCGTTGCAGCGCTTGATTCACTACCGCCGCCCCGAAACAACCGGGTTCTAGGCCAAGCTTGACAGAACAACATTATTTCAATCATTATAAAGACGCGAGGTCGAGCTGGCTGTTTGCCGCTGTCGCTGTCTCCGCGTTATACTTCGCGCGCTTTGTTCTCTCGTTCACAAAAACGGCCATCCTTAGAGAAGGTGAATCATGACCGGCAAGTCACTCCGTTTCATTTTGCTTGCATGCGCTCTGGTGCTGGCGGCATGTGGAACCATCGCCACGCCAGTATGGGAAACCGAAGAAGCTGATACCGTCGCCGAGCCGACCGAAGTCGCCGTTGAACCGACGGCAGTCGAAACGGTTGAGGTCGAACCCACCGCGACGCCTTTGCCACCGACCGAAACGCCCGCGCCCACCGCGACACCCTTGCCGCCGACCAGCACACCCGAACCCACCGCGACACCTTTGCCGCCGACCGTCACGCCAGAACCTACCGAAGAACCCGAAGTGACTGCCGGTGATGAAGCCGATACCGCCGCCGTCGAGGGCGACCCGGCTGCTGGCGAGCAGCTCTTCACGGCTGGCGCTGGCGGAGGCATCCCCTGCTCGACCTGCCACTACACGAATTCAGCCGATCCGCTGGTTGGCCCCGGTCTGGCCGGAATCGCGCAGCGTGCAGAGGAGCGCGTGCCGGATCAGAGCGCGGTGGAATATCTGCACACCTCCATCGTCGAGCCAGACGCGTATGTGGTCGACGGCTTCCCCGCCGGCGTGATGCCCCAGAACTACGGCGACGTTTACAGCGAGGAACAGATCAACGATCTGGTGGCCTACCTGATGTCGCTGGAGTAACCAGCACGTATCGAGAGATGAAAACACCGGAGGCGGGTTCCGCCCCCGGTGTTTTTGCTGGCAGTCAGGTCAGTTGGCGTTCCGGGTTGGGCTGGCTTCCCTGCCGGAAGTCAGTTTCTCGGTTTCCCGGATGGTAGCCTCATTGAACAGGCGTGGCACTTCCATGCTGACCGGCGCGGTCAGTGGCAGGATGATGAAAACGGTCGTGCCTTCAAACTGCTGGCTCTTGATATAGACGCGCCCTCCGTGCGCTTCGATGATCTGCCGCGCGATGGTCAGGCCCTGTCCCGTTCCCGGCGCGTGAATGGCGCGCCCGCCTTCAGTGACCGGATTGCCGCGGAAGAAGCGGGTGAAGACGTGCGGCAGTTCGTCCGGCGCAATGCCGACGCCGGTGTCGATCACCCGCATGAAGGCATTACCGCCTTTTTCGCCGGAGACTTCGATCGTAATCGAACCGCCGGGCGGCGAATATTTGATGGCGTTATCGACGATGTTGCCGACTGCCCAGCGCAGACGGCGCTCATCGCCCAGAACGTACATCCCGCGGTGGGCGATGCGAACATTGATCGTGATATTGGCCGCCTGAGCGACCTTGCGCCACTCGTTGGCCACCGCCCACGCAAAATTCTCAAGCGGCAGCGGATGCTGGCCCTGAGACAGCGCGCGCGTGTCGATGTCGGCGGTCAGCTCACGCATTTCCACCAGCAGCTTCTGGAGCGCAACCGCGTGGCGCGTGATCTCGCGCGCAAACGCCGCCAGAGGGCGCCGCTCATTGGCAGCTAACCGCCCCAACTCAGAGATGGGCGACTGAACTTCGGCGGTCAGTTTGTCGATCAGGGCGTCGCGCGCGCGTTCGCGGCGAATGTCCTCGGTGATATCACGCAGAACCAGCACCGTGCCGACGCGCTGGTTTGCCAGCGACATGACAGCGGCGGCCTGAGCGCTCAGCATACGCCCGTCACATTCTACGCATTTGGGATCGCCCAGCGCGTAAAGCCCCGGAGCCAGCGCTGGGCCGAGAATGTCGGTCACGGTCGCGGTCAGCGTATTCAGGTCGCTGGTGTGAAAGGCTTTCTGCGAGCCGAGCAGCGCTCGCGCCTTGTCATTCATCATCATGACCCGACCATCGAGGTCCTGTACGACGATGCCGTCCGGCAGCGCCTCCAGAACGGCGGTCAGGTGCTCGGTTTCACGGCGCTGGCGGCGCAGGCTGGCCCGCAGCGCGTCGTGCCGTTCCTGCACGCGGTCGGCATAGTAATCGAGTGCCGCGCCAAGCCGCCCGATCTCATCGGTCGGTTTCATGCCCGTGCGAGTATGCCCCTGCCCGGCAGCCAGCGCTTCGACCACCCGCGTGATGGCGTTGACCCGCGACAGCAGCCAGTTGACGGCCAGAAAAACCACAATGATGATCGCGCCCGCCATCGACGCGAACAACAGGCGGACGAGCTGCACCCGCGCCTCCAGCGCGAATGAACGCGCCCCGGTGGACACGCCGGCCTCGGGAACGCCGGCCAGCAGATAAATACCGACCATGGCGGCGACCAGCATGACCGTGAAGAGGGGAAGCAGCACGCGCCAGCGCCAGGAAAAAAAGGGCGTTGTCTGGACAGATAAAACCGTACCGTCCATGATCAAACACTCCATGTCCAAACATTTTTCCAATTATGCCATAACCTTTGTCATGCGGCGTCAACTAATCTGAAATTCTGTTATTAGAAAAGTGAAATGCGCCGGTTTGCGACTTTCAGTCGCCGGAAAGCGTACTTAACTCTGAGCCGCCACCTGCGCGCCACTTTGTGATTCGAGTAGTGTTAATTAAGATAAGCATAGCGATTTGACAGTTTCCGTCCTGAACACAGCCCAACACTGTAAGGAAAACCATGGTTGCCCACGGTTTAGCCGAGTCATCAGATCAGTTTGACACTGTTGAGGCAATTCGCGTTTTTGGTGATGAAGTCGCTCTGGAACCGCCAGACCCGGCGCTGCCACTCGCTCCCGTCAAACGCGTCGCCATCTTCGCCGAAGCGTTTTTACCCAAGGTTGACGGCGTTTCGAAAAGCGCCTTTCTAACGCTGCGCTGGCTTCAGCTAACAGGCCGTGAGGTGATCGTCTTTGCGCCCGACAACGCGCCCTCGCACATTGGCGAAAGCCAGGTCGTGGCGCTGCCGTCATTCGGCCTTCCGGTCGCGCCCGAATCGCGTGTCGCTATCCCCCACCCGACGATCATGCATCATCTGGAAGTTTTCCAGCCCGATCTGATCCATATGTTCAGCCCCGCGCTGCTGTCCGTCAGCGGTATGTGGTATGGCAGGCTGCACAACATCCCGGTGGTCGCTAACTATCAGACCGATCTGCCGGGATACGCAGAAGCCTATGGCCTCAATTTTCTGAGTCACATCACACGAGACTGGCTGCGCTTCATTCACAATGGTTGCCATTACACGCTGGCGCCATCAAAGTTCACCATTCAGCAGTTGCGAAGCTGGGGCTACCGGCGCGTGCGTCGCTGGGCGCGCGGCGTCGACAGCCGCCGCTTCACGCCCGAACGCCGATCGGCTGAAATGCGCGCCCGACTGCTCAACGGGCGCGATCCCGACTCGCTGCTGTGCCTGTATGTCGGCCGGCTTGCGAACGAAAAGCGCGTCGACCTACTGATCGAAGTCGCGCGGCTGCCCGGCGTGGCGCTGGCAATCGTCGGCGATGGCCCGCTGCGTGGCGAACTCGAAGAAAAATTCGCCGGAACCGGCGTCTGCTTCACCGGCTATCTGTATGGCGACGAACTGGCCGACGCTTACGCCAGCGCCGATGTTTTTATGTTCACCGGCACGCAGGAGACGTTCGGTCAGGTCGTGCAGGAAGCGCTGGCATCGGGTCTGCCGTGTGTGATCGTCAATCAGGGCGGCATCACCGATCTGGTCACCCACGGCGTTACGGGCTTTCTATGCCCCGAAGACCCGCGCGCCTTCGCCAATGCCGCCCGAATGCTGCGCGACAACGAGGAGTTGCGCCGGCGCATGGCAATCAGCGCCCGTCGCACGGTAGAATCCAACTCCTGGGAAGCCATCATGGCCCAACTGGAGGAACACTACACCGCCGCCGTGCGCCTGAACGAGCGCCTCAAGCGGATTTATCCTCCTGCGCCGGGCCTGCTGCCCGCGTTCCTGAACCGCGGCCATTAGGCGGAGAAGATATGGAAAACCGAAAAACGCTGGCGTTAATCGCCCACGACAATAAAAAAGACGATATGGTCGCCTTCGTGCAGACGCACTTCGACACGTTGTCGAAGTACGATCTGGTTGCCACACGGACGACCGGCATGGTATTACGCGAGAAATGCAATCTGGATGTCCATCTGATGCTGTCGGGGCCGGTTGGGGGTGACGCCCAGATTGCCGCGCAGGTGGCGGAAGGCAAGATCGAGGCGGTTTTCTTCTTTATCGACCCGCTGGACAAACACCCGCACGACCCGGACATCAATACGCTGTTGCGTATCTGTAACGTCCATGATGTGCCACTGGCGACCAATTCGGCCACCGCGTCCTATATCATTTCGGAGAAAGCGTTGTAGCCGCCAGCCAGAGCGGGTGATGTCTGCAACCAGCCTTGCCTAGCCATGCCGTTCGGAGTAGCGCACGGCCAGCGCGATCATCTGATCGGCGAGAAAGGCCTGGAAGAGCGCGAACAACAGCAGCGCCAGCCCGAGCATGATGCCAAACGGCACCATCACCCATAGCTCTCCATACACGCCCAGATCGAGGAACGCGAGGCCCCAGTCCGCCAGTCCGCCATATCCCGCTGCCAGCAACCACGACGCAGCGCCGTCGATGGCCAGCGCACCGCGCATGAACTGCGTCATCGCATGGAGCAGGCCGGCGGTAATCGCCAGCCGGATGAAGGTCGCCAGCACCTGAAGTAGGATGCTGTAGGTGCGCTGGCGAACGACAACCGAGAGCAGCAGCCCCAGCGCCCCATCGAAGCCGACCGCCGTCACCGGCGCAATCAGCGCGCCCGTCATCAATAGCGACAGCAGCAGCACGCCCGCGACGAGAGGCAGCTCCGGCGCAATCCCGTTCATCAACAAATCGAGGTAGCGCCCCTGAAACGCCGTCAGGTCATAGAGGATGCCGCCGACCAGCACCAGCCGCAGCAGCAGAATGGCTCCCAGCAGATAGCGCAACCTGTAGAAGGTCGCGGCCCAGCGCGCGTGCAACGCCAGTTCCGCGCCCAGCGCCGTCGAGCGCAGGTTATCCCAGTTCCGGCGCTGTATCTCATCAGCAACCGTGCTGGCCGTCAGCGTCAATGCGGCGATGCCGGTCAGAAATTGCACGGCCAGCAGCGGCCAGAACATCACGGCATGAATCGATTCGGTCACGCTCTGGCCGGGCGGATGCGTGAGCAGACCGGTCGCGATCAGGTACCCAGCCACGCCGAGCAGAATTACGCCGATCGCCATCGCGGCCAGCCGCAGAAGGCGCGCGCGCGTGGACAGCCGTTTCGACTTGCCCAGCTCGTAGCGCAGCACCGGATGTTCGGGCCGCGCCCAGGCCGGCAATTGCCCTGCCATACGTCGAATCATGGCACTTTTCCAAGCAACTCGCTGATCTGCCGGTCGAAGTCGGATAGCGCCGCCTGCCACGCGCTTTCGGGCAGAGCAACGATTTCCCCGTGATGAATGTAGTAAAGAAAAACTTCTGGAATTATATCATATCCCAGCATCCGGCAGAGTTGGTCACGCGTCGCCAGCGCATAAATCCCCATTCGCAGATGATAGCGCTCGGCGTGGGCGGCAATCTGGGCGCTCGTCGGCCTGCCCGGCAGGACGATGGTTTTATAGTCGAGGACGCACCACCGGCCATCAGCGCGCTGGAAGATGACGTCAATCACCCCGTGGACGGTGTTCCTGCCCGAGTCGTACACGAACGGCACTTCGCGCAGTACGACCGGCGCGGCGTTCAGCCAGTCGTAAAGCTCGCTGGCCATCAGTTTTTGTAGCAGCCGCCGCGCATGGCGAACCGCCTCTTCCTGCTGCTCCGGCTCGATAATGCCCGCCTCCCATGCATAGGAGCGCAGCAGGTCGCTCAGATCATCCTCCTCAGTCGGAAAGCGCCACCAGCGCAGGGCGCGATGCACGATCGTGCCGGTGACCTGTGGCGACAGGCGTCGCGTCGGCGTGATCACCTGCTCAATGCGCGCGGGGGCATCGTAAAACAGGCTGCGCCGGAGCCGCCGCCGGTAAAGCGGCCCTTCTTCCGGCAGGTCAATGGCTCCGAGGTCGGCGATCTGCGTCGCCGTCAGCGTGCGCGTTTGCGCTTCGCGCCCCAGAAATGCCGGTTGCAATAACGGCGGGCTGGCAGGCGGCGCGCCCGGCAACACCGCGCCCTGCCGCACCGCCGGGTGATCCCACCCCCTGGTATCGCGGCCGTCCCCATCGGCTGCGCTACGCCCTTCCTTGCCCAACAA
>QGUR01000395.1 GCA_003242205.1 Chloroflexota bacterium
TCTCCTCTTTAATGCACCCAAAGTCCAGGATTGTGCCGTCGCCCGCCTTGCCGATGAAAATCAGAAACCCCGTGACCGCCGGCAGCGTCAGTGTCACCGGAATGAGTTTGAAAACCGCCATGTTCAGGGCGATGAAAACCAGCAGCGCCAGATCCGCCGCGATACCCGGCACCCGGTAGTAGATGAACATAAACAGCAGGACGACAATCACGCCGATGACCCCGGCGCGGATGCTGAGCGTGACCGACTCCTGGCCCAGCGTCGCGCCAACCGTCTCGGTCGATTCGACGCGCAGCGGTATCGGCAGCGCGCCTGAGCGAAGCTGAAGCGCCAGCGTTTTGGCTTCTTCTTCCGTGAAGTTGCCGGTAATCGTCCCGCCGGTCGTCAGCGCGTCCTGAATCGTCGGCGCGGACAGCACAACACCGTCAAGCACGATGGCCAGCGGCTGGCCGATGCTGGCGGCAGTGAACGGCCCGAAGACCTGACTGCCTTCCGGCGTCAGTTCGAAACTGATAATCCACGAATTGTTATAAAACTGCGCTGCCGCCGCTTGCAGCCCGGCCCCGGTCATGACGGTGCGAAACGGCTGGCCGGTCAAGGGATTGACCAGTCGTTCTTCTTCCGGTTCTTCCGTGACCTCAATGCCGGCTTCAGCCGCTGCCGCCCGTCGCTGTTCCTCGATTAACAGTTGCTCGGTCGTCAGAATGCGCCGCCCTTCGAGTTGCAACGCCTGCGCTCCAAGACCGCTGAAGTCGACAAATTCGAGCAGCGCCGTCTGCTGAATGGTGTCGATGGCAACGTTGGGATCGGTTTCGCCGGGCAGCTCGACCAGAATGCGACTGTTACCCTGCACCTGCACGGTTGGCTCGGTAACGCCAAGCGCGTTGACCCGGCGCGCGACGTTATTGGCCGCCTGACGGAGGTCGTCAATCGTATAAGACCCGGGCGGTAGTTCGGCCTGTAACAGGACGCGAAGCCCGCCGACGAGATCCAGACCCAGGCGCTGGCTGGGCGCGAACACCAGATCGGGCGTGCCATCGCCATCGGCATCCCACTGCCACTGCACGCCTTCCGTGGTCGGCAGGCTGACCCAAACGGCGAAGATGGTCAGGAGGATGATCGCCACCAGCCATCGAATATGATGCTGCATAGAAGCGCCTTTCATTCAATCACGAATCACTCGCAGATCGCGCTCGTGACCTGCGAGTGAGCAAGGGATGGTTGCTGAACGCTAGTTGCGGGCGCTGCTTTTTTCAAGGGCGGTCCGCGCCGCTTCGGCGATGGCTTCCCGATCGTAGGGTTGCATCAGTGCCGCGTTGATCATGCGAACGGTGACGCCATCGGCGATTTCGATATGGGCGACGCCCATCTCCGCGTCAATGTCGACGACCTTGCCGATGATTCCGCCATAAGTAATGACCTCATCGCCAGCGCTCAGTTCACGAGCGAATTGCTGGCGCTTTTGAAAGTCCCGCTGTCGCGGGAAAATGACCATCGACCAGTATGCCCCCAGAAGCAGGAGCAGAACCAGCCCTAACAGGACGATTTCTTCCACTGTCTGTTCGATCCTCTTTTGCTTGCTCCGGGAATTATAGCGCCTTACCGGCGGGCCACAACGCATATTCCGGCAGGCTGGCACTTACCGCGCTTGACCGGAAATGGCCCTCTTTCTACAATACGCCGCGCTACGTACATACCTGAATGCATATTTCCGGCCGCCGTTACATGGCCTTCCATTAACCCTGTCTGAAAAGGACTTGATCGCAGATGCGCGTCGTAACCAACGATAAACTCGTACGTCGAAACCGCCAGATTGCCCAGTACCTGTTTTTTTTCAGCTTCGGCATCCTCATTCTTGGTCTGTTGCTCACAAATCAGCAAATCACCAGCCTGCAAGCCAATGACCTGATTTGGGGCGGGGTCGTCCCGGCGATTGTGGTAGTTATCGCCTTCATTTCAACCGTCGCGTCGGTTCGCATGACGAACCTGTGGATTCGCCAGCCACGCCCGGAAACAGCGTTGCGCGAGGGCCTGAAAGGGCTGAGCAACAAGAGCGTGCTTTATAACTACTATCATCTGCCGGCCCGCCACGTTCTCATCGCACCACAGGGCGTTTTCGTCTTCACGACGCGCTGGCAGGATGGGCGCTTTTCGGTCAAAGGCGATGACTGGCAAACCCACAAATCGTTCATCTCACGTCTATTTACGGCCTTCCGTTTTGACAGCATTGGCAACCCGACAGATGAAGCCATCCGCAACAGCGAGTACGTCAGGAAGCTGCTGGAACCCATTGCGCCAGATGTCCCCGTCCAGCCGGTGATCGTCTTCACCGACCCGCGCGCGCACATCACGATTGAATCGCCCACTGTTCCGGTGCTGCGCGCTCAGGATAAGCTCGATCCCAGTCTGAAGGACTACATGCGGCAGGTCGACAGGCAGCCGACCCTGACGCCTGAGCAGATCGCCGAGTTTGAGAGACGAACGCTGCCGGCCACATCATGAGCGCCACACTGCACCGCTCCACACTGGCCATCGTGCTTGCGCTCACGCTGGCCGGTTTTGGGCTGCGTCTGTTCCAGATCAACGAGGTTGCCATCCGGGGCGATGAGGTTTTCACAATTCGCTACTGGATGCGCCAGCCACTTGCCGAAACGCTGGACGCAATCGCCACCACCGATCCGCAACCGCCACTGGCGATCGGGCTGTATCGCGCTTGGGCGCTGCTGGTCGGCCCCGGCGATCAGACGGCGCGCTTTCTCCCTGCGCTGGCGAACGTGATCGGCATCCCTCTGCTCTATGCACTGGGCAAGCGAATTGCCGGGACAAAGGTCGGGTTGCTGGCGGCCCTGCTCTGGGCGCTGCACCCATTTCAGATCTGGCATGCGCAGGACGCGCGCAACTACGCGATTTGGGCGACCGCCAACACGCTGGCGGTCTGGCTTGGCCTGCGGGCGCTGCGGTATCGCCGGCGGCTTGACTGGGCGCTGTATGTCGTGGCGGCTGCCGCGGCAGCCTATATCTACTATCTGGAAGCATTCACCCTCGTCGCCCTGAATTTGTACGTTCTCATCGCTTACCGCCGCAACCGGCGACTGCTGCTGGCATGGGCGGCATCGCAGGCTGCGATCGCGGTCGCGCTTGCGCCGTGGTATCTGCAACCACGCCTCCTCTCCGGAGGCGGTTATGGCGGCACAACCGGCGGCTTTCAGCCCGGACTGCTTGTGACCTGGTTTCTACCCGCGCTGTCGTTCGGGGAACGCAGCCTACCGCCAGAATATGCCGCCGCTATTGGCCCGGTGCTGCTGCTGGTATTCGTGGCGGGTGTTGTCGTGCTCTGGCGGCAGGCCGCGTCCAAAGGGTTATTGCTGGCATTGCTCGGCGGTTTGCCGTTGTTGTTGCTGGCGATTGTGTCGCTGCGCCTCAATGTTTTCACGCCCAGATACGTGCTCTCCGTGGCGTCTGCTCTCGTCATTCTGGTCTCTGCGCTGGTGGTTGCTCAGTGGACAGGCAGGCATGTCGCAGGTCGGGCGTTTTCCATCGTTGTGCTGGGAGGCTGGCTGGCTGTAACGGGATACAGCCTGCGAAATTATTATTTTGTCTCCGACTACGCGAAATCCCCGGACTGGCCCGCGC
>QGUR01000084.1 GCA_003242205.1 Chloroflexota bacterium
CGCCCCAGCAAGCGCCTGCCGCACCGCCGGCACGACTTCCTCGGCGAACCGCCGCGCTTGCCCAAGGCCATCTTCGCCCACAGGCCAGTAGATGAAGGTATCCTGACGGTACTCGTGATAGAGGCCGGTCAGCCTGTCGATCCACTCCGCCGCCGACCCGTAGAGCGCTATGTCATCCAGTCCCGCCGGTCGCAGCGTCTGGTTGCTCGCCGCGATGACGCCCATGATGTTATAGCCACGGCGAATGGCATCGGGCGAGCGCCCCGCCTCCGCCGCGCCGTCATCTATCTGCCGGTTGAGCGCGAGGATGCGCTGCGGCGTCACATAGGATGAGGAGACGATCACGCCATCCGCCATCTGCCCGGCCAGACGCAACATGCGCGGCCCAAGCGCACCTACCCAGATGGGAATGCGGTGCGCGGGTGGCGGGCCAAACTGCGCCCCTCTGACGCTGTAGACCTTGCCCTCGTAGCTGAAGCCCCGGCCCGGGTTTTCCCACAGGCCGCGTATGATATGCAGCGCGTCCCTGAAGGCGGCGTAGGCTTCGCCGGGTTCGCGCACCGGCCCGCCCATCGCGCCGATGCCTGTCCAGAACGCGCCCGCGCCAAGCCCAAGCTCGACTCTGCCGCCCGTCAGCACGTCCAGCGTTGCCGCCGCTTTGGCGAGCATGGCCGGCGGGCGCAGCGGCAGGTTGGCGACATTCGTGAGCACGCGCACGCGCTCGACGCGCATGGCAACGGCGGTTAGAAACGTCCATGTGTCGAGAAAGCGCCGGTTATAGGGGTGATCCTGCATGGCGACGAGTTCCAGACCGGTTTCGGCGGCCAGCCGCGCCCGGTTGAACGTCTCGTCGATTTCGGTTGTGGTTGGGTCGATATTGAGGCCAAACTGAGGCGTCGGAGTCATGTTATGTTCTCGTCCCCACACTAGCGCATTACTCAGACGCCGGAATAGCGTAAAATCTTACAACAGCCCTGAAGAAATACCCGCCAGCCGGGCCGTCGATGGAAAATGCCATGCAGTACAAATTCACGAGGGATAGGGAAAATTACGAGATGTACGCCAGCGGCGGCGTCATTTATGCCGCGCCCGGACACACGGCGTTTCCCGTGCGGCTGGCTAACGAGGTCTTCAGGCGCTGTCTGGCTTTTCGGGCGGCGCAGGGCATGACCGGCCCGTGTACTCTTTACGATCCCTGCTGCGGCGGGGCCTATCATCTGACGACGCTGGCGTACTTCAACTGGAACAGCATTGCCCGGATCATCGGCTCCGACATCGACGAGGATGCGGTCGCGCTGGCGCGGCGCAACCTTTCGCTGCTGCACAGCGCCGGGCTGGAGCGGCGAATCGAGGAACTGGCGGCGCTACACGAACGGTTTGGCAAACCGTCTCACGCGGCGGCGTTGGACAACGCTCGCATTCTGCGCCAGTGGCTGGAGCAATGGTCGACGCAGCGCCGGATCGAGACCGCCGTCTTTCGCGCGGACGCAACCGACCGGCGCTCGCTCAAGGCCGGTCTGGCCGGCGTCAGGCCCGATGTGGTGTTCACGGATATTCCGTACGGCTGGCGCTCGAACTGGAGTCCCGATACGCTCGCGCTGGAAGCCGGAATCGACCCGGTTCAGGCGCTGCTTGACGCGCTGCTGCCCGAACTCGCGCCCGGCGCGGTCGTCGCAGTCGCTTCCAACAAGACGGTCAAGGTTCAACACACGGGCTACCGGCGCATCGAGAAGTTCAAGGCCGGCAAGCGCCAGTTGGTCATTCTGGCGCTCGAACCGGACGAGACCGGGAACAGCGCCCGCGCGAATCCGGATTCTGGCCGCTGAACCGCCGCGCCCATATGGCCGTTGCCCGAACAACTGGTAAACTGTACAGGCGTTTTGGCGAGACAATTTACAGGCAAATGATTGATCAGCTATGGAGGCGGCTGTGGCCGGGGAGATGGCCGCCTTCTGAAAATTTCACGCTCCTCGCGCTGGCGATTGCCGTTGGCCTGACGACCGGCGGCGGCGTCCTGCTGTTCAAACACGGGTTCGCTTTCTTTGAGGAAATCTACCGCCAACCGCTACTCCACGCGCTGGGCGATACGCTGGGGCGCTGGGCCATCGTGCCTGTCCTCGCGCTCGGCGGGTTGATCGTCGGCGCGGTCAAGCAGAGGTTCATCGGCGTGGAGCGCCATCACGGCGTCGCGGGCATCATGGAAGCGACCGCGCTGGCAGGCGGGCGGCTGCGCTACGGGCGTATGCCGATGAAGGCGCTGCTGGCATCCTTTTCGATCGGCGCGGGCGCGTCTGTCGGCCCTGAAGACCCCAGCGTGCAGATCGGCGCGAATCTCGGCTCCATGTTTGGCCAGCGCCTGCACCTCTCGGATGAGCGCGTGCGCCTGCTGGTGGCGGCGGGCGTCGCCAGCGGCATCGCGGCGGCATTCCGCGCGCCGATTGCCGGCGTTTTCTTCGCGCTGGAGGTCATTCTGGCCGATTTGTCGACGTCGGCGTTCGGCGTGGTCGTCCTCGCTTCGGTCGTCGCATCCGTCCTGACGCAGGCGCTTGAGGCTGGCGGGCCAGAACTGGGCATCCAGAACTATACGCTCGGCGGCCCGCAGCAGATACCGCTCTATGTTCTGCTGGCGGTGCTGGTCGCGCCGGTTTCCGCTGCTTACATCCGCCTGCTCTACTGGCAGCACGACTTCTGGCACGAGCGCCGGCTGCCCGCTCCGGTCAAAACGATGCTGGCGGGCGCGATCGTCGGCCTGATCGCGGCCTTCCTGCCGGAGATTATGGGCACGGGCCGTGAAACGATGAACCGCCTTCTGAACGCCGATAGCGACGATTTCACGCTGACGGTGCTGGCGGCGCTGGTGGTCGCCAAGATGGTTGCCACCACCATCAGTCTGGGCGGTGGTTTCGTCGGCGGCATGTTTGCGCCTTCGCTGTTCGTCGGCGCGGCCTTTGGCAGCCTGTACGGGCATATCGTAACGTCGTTGCTGCCAACACCAGTCGCGGCAAATCCCGCCGCTTATGCGGTGACAGGCATGGCAGCGACGATGACGGGCGTCATTCGCGCGCCGATTACCACGGTGCTGCTCCTGTTCGAGCTGACCAACGACTACAACCTGATCCTGCCGGTCATGCTGGTCGTAGCAGTCAGCCTGCTGGTTGTGGAGCGCATCGCGCCGGACGGCATCTATCACCTCGGTCTGGCGCGCAAGGGCATCCGGCTTTCCTACGGGCGCGATACCGACCTGATGCAGACGATCATGGCAGGCGACGCCATGACGCCCGCTGCAGCATACCTGATTCAGGCCAGTCTACCGGCGGAGCGACTGGAGGCGGAGTTCCGCAAGCGAAACACACATGGCCTCATCGTGGTCGACGCTGAGGGCGATCTATTCGGTATTGTCACCATACAGGATCTTGCCCGCGCGCTTGGCAACGGCGGGCTGGAAGGCCTGTCCGCAGGGGACATCTGCACCCGTGATGTATTGACGGTGACGCCAGAAACGCCGATTTCGGACGCGCTGCGGCTGATCGGGCAGCGAGATGTCGGTCGCCTACCGGTCGTAGACGCGCGAAACCCGCGAAAGGTCGTCGGCATGTTGCGCCGGCACGACATTTTACGCTCGTATGACATGGCGTTGCAGCGCAAGCTGGAGGCGTTGCGTCGCGGGCGGCAGGTGCGTCTGGCGACCTTCACGCGTCAGGAAGTCGTTGAACTCCGCGTGCAGCCGCATGCACCCGTCGCCAACCGGCAGATACAGGAAATCGACTGGCCCGACGGGACAATTGTGGCGGCAATTCACCGGCGTGGAGAGACAATCACGCCTCACGGTAGCACGGTCGTACGCGACGGCGATCTGCTCACGATTGTGACCGGCCCCGAACACGTCGAAGCGCTGCGCCAACTGGCCGCCGCACCTGAAAAAGTGGCACGCTGAGTACAGGGATACGTGGCGGCGTCTACGCCGCCAGATGCCCCTGCCGCCGCGTCGAAGGCGAAAGCCGGTCGAGCGCGGCGGCACGCTCACGCCAGAACCCGCCGGCTGGCGCGCTATTCGCCCTCGCCGTCCAGAGCGCCTTCCGTTTCTTCGCCCCCTTCGATTTCCAGCGCGTCGCCGGTTGTGCCGCTCGTCCCGGCAGGCGGCGCGGCGGAAGCGCCGATGCCGCAGCTAGCCAGCGCCTCGTTAAATTCTTCCAGCCGATCCTGATTCGGGCTGGGACGCGAGCTTTCCAGTTCGTAGCCTTCGCGCAGCAACGGAACGGCCGCCGTGCAATTGTTGAGCGTGATGTTGATGCGCCCGGCAGACAGGTAATAACGCGTGTTGGTCGTGCCGGCTTCAATCGCCTTCATAAAGGCATCGCGGGCCTGCTCGTTCTGCCCGGTATTGAAATACACCTGCCCCATGTACCAGTAGCAGGAGGCGCTCTTCGGGTTGTTATCGACACAGCGGGTGAGGAAGTCGAGCGCCTGGTTCGGGTCGCCGAACTGGGAAAAGGCGAAATAGCCGGCGGCGTAGAGCGCGTCGGCATTTTGCGGGTTCATCTCCAGAATGCGCTGTAGCGTTTCAAAGCCGGCTTCAGCGTCCTGCTCCTGAAGCTGCATATAGGCGAGCTGCACGCCGATATGTGGCATGTTCGGCGCGAGGCTGAACGCTCGCTCGAACGCCGCCGCCGCTTCCACAAAATCGAACCGCGATTCGGCCTGAATGCGCCCGTAGACGTAGAGCGCTTCAACACTGTCGGGGTCGTCTTTCAGCGCGTTTTCGACGGTGGTCAGCGCGCGCTCGACCTGATTGGAGTCGAAATAGGCTTCGGCCAGAACAGCGGTCGCGCGGGCGTTTTTCGGGTCAAGCTGCAACGCCTGCATCGCGCTGGCAATCGCTTCGCCCTGCCGGCCACTCTCGTTCAGGGCCATCGCACGTACGGCCCAGGCATCCGACGAGAACGGATTGGCCGTGATCGTCTTTTCGGCGGCCTCCAGCGCTTCCTGCGCTTTGCCCTGCATGATGAGGCCAAAGGTATAGCGATAGTGCGACTGCACGTCGTTGGGAATGGCGGGCAAGACCGCTTCGTATTCGCGCACCGCTTCGTCAATCGAACCCTGCACCCACGCCGCATTGGCGACCTGTATCCGGCGCAGCGGGTCTTCGGTCGGCAGCGGCGTCGGCGCGGTGATGGTGGCAACGCTGTTACGGGCATTGTTGGCCAGATCGTAAAGCGCCTGTTGCACCGGCGGCGCGAGACGGTCGCGGTTTTCGTAGATTTGCCAGCCGCCGATGACGACCAGCGGTGTCAAAATCCACAGCCATAACCAGCGCAGCGACAGCAGATGTCGCCGCTGCTTCTGGTAGCGTTTTGGCGTGCGAAGATACATGCCGCGTTCAGCCTCCGATCGGCGTCGGCGGAATGGCGGTCGGCGGAATCGGCGTCGGCAGCGGGCGGCCAAGATAGGCCGTGCAGTTGGCCGTCACGCCGGATAAGCCATCGCGGATTTGCCCGCCAATCGTGTCAGCCGCGTATTGAGGCAGGTTGCTCAGCAACGGCAGCGACTGCTGGAGCAGATTCCATGCATCGTCACACTGGCCGAGGTAATAGTGCGCCAGACCGCGCATGTAGTAGCAGCGAATCGTGTCCTCGTTGATCGGTTCGCCGTTGGCGATCAGGTTGCTCTCACACTGGCGGAACATCTCAATCGCGCCTTCGTAATTGCGGCGGCGATAGCGCACCCAGCCCAGCGTCGCCTGCGCCTCGGCATAATCCGGGTCGAGCGCCAGCGCGTCCTCACAGTAGCCCTGCGCGCGGTTGTCCTGCCCAACCTGAATATAGACCTGACACAGACGCAGATGCGCCTTAGGGTCGTCCGGGTCAATCGCCAGAATGGCCTCATAGGTGGCCACAACCATCTCGAAGTCGTTCGCGCCGCGATACTGCAACGCCAGTTCGAAATAAGGCGCGGTCAGCTTGGGATTGATGGCGATGGCTTCGTTCAACTGCTCGATGGCTTCTTCGCGCCGCCCGACCCAGATCAGCGCCAGCGCGTAGGTGCGGCGCGCCGTCGCGTCCAGCGGGTCGAGTTCGACCGCGCGCTCGCCATATTCCAGCGCCACGTCGTAGCGATCAATATTGCGGTAAGCGCCCGCCAGCGCGGCATGCAGCGGCGCGAAATTCGGGTTCACCTGCAGGCCCTGCTGGCCGACCGGGATCGCCGATTCCGATTGCCCGTCCAGATCGAGCGCGCGCGCCTTGATGGCGTAACCGCGCGGGTCGCGCGGGCTGGCCTGAATGGCACGATCGCCAATCTCGATGGCCTCGGCGTAGCGCCCGTTCTCGATCAACATGCGGCCATATTCGTAGAGATAGTCCACGTTGTTCGGTTGCTGGCTGACCGCCTGACCGAACAACTCAGCCGCCGTCTCGACATCGCCGTCGAGGAACGCCGCGTAGCCCTGCTCGGCCAGCGTGCTGGGGAACGGAGTCGGCTCCGGCCCATAGCCGACCATATTGAGGGCCATAATCTGCAGGTGATGAAAGTTGGCGTCGACGAAAAAGAGGAAACCTGCGATTAGCGCGAGATAGAGAACGACGAACAGCCATGACGTTCGGCCTCTTCTGCGCCGTCGGTCACTGAAAAATGGCTGCGAGTAGTCGCGTCTGATTTGCATAAGACCTCATCCCGAGCGCAGTCACGCCAGACGGCGCATCCTGCGTAAACGGATGGGACATTATAGCGCATCGCCGGGGGCATCTCCACCGCCGGATCTACGGGCCAGTTGCCGGCAGCGCCCGGCTACGACCGAGCCGCCGGTCAGCGGGCCCTTAATCGGCGACGGTATAGGACGCCGGTTCGGCGAACGACGTGACGCGAAACGGGATCGCCTCGCTCGTCTGGATGGTCCCGTCGGCCATGACAGCCTGCGCCACGAGTTCGTGCTCGCCATATTCCAGCGGCCACCACAGTTCCCACGGCGCTTCTTCGACCGTACCCAGCGGTTCTCCGTCCAGCAGGTAAGTCACGGATTGGGTCCCTGGCGGCGCGCCCACCGTCAGGCGAATGCGCTGCGCCGAGAAGGGCAGGAGGGGAGACAGTTGGAACACGGTGTATGGGTCGGGTTCCAGCAGGCGCAGACCGCGGTCGGCGTCCGGGCCGGCCACCTGCGCCCCGACCGGCGGTGGAAGCAGCCCGTTGCGGATGCCCCAGTCGCGCGCCTCTTGTGGCAGAACGACGAAAACGCGCTCGACCCGTCGTTCGGGCGGCGTCGAGTCGTCCGCCAGCAGGCCGGTCTGCGCGTCGATCGTAAACGGCTGGTAGAACGTGTCCGGCTCGGTCGGTTCCGTGCCTTCGATGAACAGTTCCAGCTTGCGCCGCGGACAGTAGGGCGTGACCGTGCCGCCGCTCAGGGCGCACACCTCGCGCCGCACGATGCCCGGCGGTTCCGTGAATGTCAGTTCCGGCTGGCCGCGCAGAACGCGGCGCATAAACGCGTTCCAGATCGGGGCCGCGCCGCTCACGCCGGTCACGTTGACCATCGGCGTGTTATCGGCGTTGCCGACCCAGACACCGGCCACCAGATTGGGCGTGTAACCCACCACCCAGTTATCCCGAAAATCGGTCGTCGTGCCGGTTTTCGCCGCCGCCGGTCGCCCGATGTTGAGGGCGCTGTTGCGGCCAAAGCCGGGAATGCGCGCCTGATCGTCGCTCAGGATATGGGTGATGATATACGCCACCCGTTCGTCCATGATCCGGGTTCGGCGCGGGCGCTGGTATTCGTACAGCGTGTTGCCGTTATGGTCGTCTACCCGCAGGATGAATACCGGATCGACGCGGAAGCCGCCGTTGGCAAAAGCGCTGTATGCCTGTACCAGATCGAGCAGCCGCACCTCGCCGCCGCCGAGCGTAATCGCCAGATCGAGATTCGGGTTATTGGCCAGCGATGTCAGCCCGGCATTGGCCGCCAGTTCGACCATCGCTTCGATGCCCACCTCGTTGAGTGCCACGACTGCCGGGATGTTCATCGACGACGCCAGCGCCTCGCGCACCAGCACCGGCCCGTGCTCGACCAGACCGAAATTGGCCGGCGTGTAACTTTCCAGCCGCCGCGTGATGAACGGCGTTTCGATATCGAGGATCATGGTCGCGGCAGTCCACGGTTCCGGGCGCGCCGGGTCCATCGCCGCCGCATAGGTGAAGGGCTTGAGCGCGCTGCCCGGCTGGCGCAGTGCCAGCGCCGCATTGACCGCGCCGTCGATGCTCTCGTCAAAATAGTCCGGGCTGCCGAGCAGCGCCAGCACCTGCCCCGTGAACGGGTCCATGGCGACCAGCGCCGCATTGCGCGCATTGGCCGGGACGCGCCCCGGTTCGGTCGGATTGTTCAGGTAATCGAGTTGCAGCCGTACGACCTCTTCCGCCGCCCGCTGCCAGTTCAGATCGACCGTCGTTATGACTTCCAGCCCGCCCTCGTACAGCGCCTGCGAGAAGTCGCGCTCCAACTGTTTGATGACGGCCATGACGAAATGGGGCGCTTCGATGGGGAACGGCGACGCGGCGTATTGCAGGGGCTCTCGTTTTGCCGTTTCCGCCTGCGCCCGGTCGATGAAACCGGCCTGAACCATCAGGTCGAGCACCGCGTGCTGCCGCTGTGAGGCGGCGTCCGGGTTGGTGAGCGGGTCATAGACGGCGGGTGATTGCAGCAGCCCGACCAGCAACGCGCACTCGGCCAGCGACAGCTCCGGCGCGCGCTTGGCAAAGTAGGCCCGCGCCGCCGCTTCGATGCCGTAGGCGAGATTGCCGAAGTAGGACTGGTTGAGATAGAGCGCCAGCACATCGTCTTTGCTGTAGGCGCTGGTAAGCTGGATCGCAAGGAGCATTTCGCGCAGTTTGCGCCGCAGCGTGCGCTCGGCCCGCTGCTGGGGATCGAGCAGTAGATTGCGCGCTACCTGCTGCGTGATCGTGCTGCCCCCGGCGACGACCTCGCCGCCGCGCAGATTGATCCAGAGCGCCCGCGCGATGCCGGCGACGTCCACGCCCGGATGGCTGTAATAATTGACATCCTCGGTGGCGATGACCGCGTTAATACAGTGGCGAGGCATCTCGTCCAGCGGAATGGCGCGGTTGCGGCCGCCTGTTTCGCCGCTGGCGAGAATCTCGTACAACAACTGGCCGTTCCGGTCGTAGATGCGCGTCGAAGGCAGCGCCAACCCCGCCGCCAGCCGGTCGATCGACGGCAGATCATGAAACAGCCAGACGGCGAGGGTCGCCGTCACCACCAGCGCGGCAGCGGCCGCAGCGAGCAGCGCTTTGTGCAAACGGCGCAGACGGCGAACCCGTGAGATCAGCTTCATAGGGTCGATTCTAAACCCGGCGCAATGCGCCTTCCAGACGCCGGCATGGCGCGTAACCTCCGTTCCGGCTTCACCGGTCGCCGGAAAAGCTACAACCGCGGCGATGATGAAGCTTCGATGGTCGTTTCTCGCAGCGTGTTGACCACGCTGTAGAACATGTCGGTCGAGCCAAAGCTATCGACGTGCAGGCCGCGCCCGTTGACCATCGTCAGCACGACGAACGCGCCGTCGCTCGTTTGCAGTTCCACGCCCTGCAGCCCGCTTGCCAGCTCGACCGGGCGCGAGGCTGTGATCGTTGCTCCACCGGCGGTGATCGCTTCTTCATAACGCTGAACCAGCGCATCGAGCGACGGCGCTAACTCGTCCTCGGCCAGAAAGCCGATGATCACGTAATCGCCCTCGACGCCTTCAAAACCGGCTTCGTTCTGCACGCTCTGCGGATCGAGCGACCAGAGCTGGACAAAACGCGGATCATCCGCGATCAGGTGCCAGTCCGCCGGGAAGTCGAACGCATAGCCGGCTACGGTGTTGGTGTACGTCTCGGTCGAGCCTCCGCCGTCCGGCAGCGCGTCGTCCGGTTGGGCGACCAGATTGCACGCCGCCATCGTGACGGCCAGTAGAAACAGCAGCCAGTAACGCATGAGCAGCCTCGCCAGTGTTATCATCGTCGTTACAAAAGCGGATTGTAGCAGCAATCGGCGCGGCTGTCAGAACGGGCACTCTAGCGCGCCAGCCTGACGGCCGCCAGATGGCTCGTCACCGATGTATGCGGCTCGGCCGGGGCTGCGCTCAGGCTGCAGGCGATCACTGCCAGCGCGATCATGATCCACGGAAGCAATCGGCGAAGCATAGCATCCTCCAGCGTCAGTATGGCGAACAGACCGGGAAAGCGCGGTCATGCCTTTGAGTCACCATCAGGTAGACGCGATGAAGAAGCGAAATGTTGCGTGGACAGGTGGACTTAGTGATGCTGGAGGGGAAGGAGTAGGGTGAAGGTGCTGCCCGACCCCGGCGCGCTCTGTACCTCGATGCTGCCGCCGTGCAGTTCAAGCGCCTGCCGCGCGATCAGCAGGCCGAGGCCGGTTCCCGGAATATTGCCGACGTTTTCGCCGCGATAGAAAGCGTCAAAGAGATGCTGCTGATCCTTCTCGCTGATGCCGATGCCCTGATCGCGTACTGCCATCAGCACAGTCAAACCCTGACGCTTCAGATCGATGTTAACGTCAGTGCCGGCGGGCGCATACTTCATGGCGTTGGAAAGCAGATTGGAGAGGGCCTGACGGAGCAACGTCGGATCGACCTCGGCTTGCAGTTCCGGTTCTTCGCTGGTAAACACAAGCCGGTGGGTTTCCTGAGCTGCCAGTCGCATATCCTCGACGACCTGTCTGGTGAAGGCGACCAGATCGACTTTTTCCGGCCTGAAGTGCAGGCGCGTCGCCTCGGTTTTGAGCACCTGCAAAATATCGTCGAGCATGGTCAGCAATCGCTCAACTTCCGTTTCAATCTGCCGCAGGCGTTCGGCGCGCGCCTCTGGGGTTAGCCGGTCGAAGTATCGTTTCAACAGCTCGGCAGCTAACTGAATGGTCGTCAGCGGCGTGCGAAACTCGTGCGATACCATTGACATGAACCGGCTGTGCAGGGCGCGGTTCTGAAGCGCCTGATTCAGTTCGGCCTGAAGTTGCTCCTTTTCCCGCGCTTCCTGCTCCAGACGTTTCTGTTCGGTAATGTCGCGGTTGATGGTGACGATACCCACGATTTCTCCCCGCCGGTCGCGCAGCAGGCGCGACGATGTCAGCGCGCGCAGGCATGTTCCATCCTTGCGCTGCTGGATCGTTTCACCGCGCCACGTTCCCTCGCTGAAAATCTGCCCCATGGCCCTTTCGCGGCCGACATCGGGATATTCGGTATTGATCAGATCGCGCAGCGGCTTGCCCAACGCTTCTTCCGGCGTATAGCCGTAAATTTCGACGGCCGCCTGATTCCAGCTTGTGACGCAGTAGTTGAGATCGACGGAGATGACGGCATCGTTGACGTTTTGCAGCAGGTTCGCCTGATAGGTGAGCTGCTCTTCGTCACGCTTGCGCGCGGTGATATCGCGCACCAGCGCCAGAAGCGCCGGGGTCTGGCTGCCCGGCGTGGGATGAAAAAGCGCAGTCCGTTCGACAACGGTACGCAGACCGCCAGACTTATGGCGTATGGTGTATTCGATTTCGCCCGGTGAGCTCTCCGGGTCGCGGAGAAGACGCTCGCGATATTCCCGCACACGCTGACTGTCCGCCGGCACGATCACCTGCTCCCAGAACGTGCCGTCGAGGCGACGCACCTCGTCCGGCGTGTAGCCGAACACGGCTTCTACCTGCTCGTTGATGTAATGCGCTTGCAGGCCATCCGCGTTGTAAACCATGACGGCATCCGGCGCGGTTTCGATCACTCGCTGGGCGAACAGACGGTTGCGGTTCAACTCGGCCTCGGTCTGCTCGCGCATGCGAAATTCCCGCCTCAGCAGCCAGTACAGCAGACCGGCAGTCACGGCCACATACAGACAACCTTTGAAGGTTCCCAGCAACGGGCTGTCGTCGGGGCGCGTCTCAAAAATGCCAACTAGAACCGAGTCGCTTACCAGAATCCAGATGATGCCGAGGGCGAAGTAGAGGAGGCTGAGGCGACTCTCGGTTTTCATAATACTCTCTTTGATTACGTTATGTGGCATACTTATGTATTGTAGGGCAACCTTGCCATTCCTGTTTGATTTTCACAGGTTAAGTTTTGGAACGCTCATATTGCGTGTAAGGAGACGCAATCTTAACGCGCGTCGCTCATCGTGAGAAATGCGTTAGCTCAATGAACAATCTTCATGAAAAGCGTTACACTTGAGCTACCGGGTTTCGGGTAGGGGTGGCTCTCGTGTAACTATCTTTTAATTGAATTAATGCTTTTCTTGCGAAGCGCGACCAAACGCGCTGTTAGTCCGGAGACTATATGACTGTGACGAATGAGATCGCGGACAGCGTGCTGGTTGAACGCCTCCGCGAGAACGATCTTGACGCACTGGGCGTGCTGTTCGACCGGTACTATCCACAGGTCTACCGAACGGCCTTTGCGATTACCCGGGACGCCGCCGTTGCTGAAGATCTGGCGCAGGATTGCTTTTTGAAACTTCACTATTACGCGGATCGCATCGACACCTCCCTACCTCTGGCTCCATGGCTATACCGCGTGACCGTTAATCTGGCCTACACATGGATTACCCGGCGCAAGCGGCGGCGCGTGTCGCTGGAAGCGCTGGTCGATCAGCTTATGGCCCCGGCGATTCAGGCGCCCGATAAGGTCGCCGAACACGCCGAGATTCAGGAGCAGGTGCGTCAGGCCGTTAGCGAATTGCAATTCAATCAGCAGGTTGTGGTCGTGCTACACTATCTAAGCGGGCTAAGTCTCGAAGAAATCGCCAGCGTGTTGGATTGCCCTGTCGGCACGGTCAAAAGCCGGCTCTATTACGCACGGGAAAATCTGCGCCGCAAACTTGGAGACGTGTATAGGGTCAATGAGGTCGCACACGGATATGCAGGACTGGTTGGATAATTCGTTGGATCGACTTATTTCGCAGTCGTTAAAGTCGGCGACCGTCGTCACGCCTGAACAGAAACGTCTGGCGTGGGAACGCCTGCGCGAGCGGGCCGCCAGCCCGACGGCTGTCCCCACATCCCCGGCTTACGGGGAACCCGACCCGTCGCCCAGCGTGCTGTGGCTGCGTTTCGTGCGCGGTGGGCTGGCCGCTATCGCCAGACTGCTCTTCGATGACAGGCGTTATGACCGCGCGCTGAATCACCGTCGAACGCGCTATCCGTACAGCATGCTCCATGCCCCGCTGCGCACGCTGTTCAGCGGCGTCGGCACTTGAGACCTAACCACATATCCTTATCCACCCCGATGCCGGGAGCCGCGCAAAACCTTAAGGGTTGAGGCGTTTTCCGGGGAAAATTAACGCTATTTCAGCTTTATACTTTTTATATCCGACACTGTGTATCGATCACGGAAGCCTGCGATGCTGTCGATTCCGCGAATCATTACCGTTGATCCGCAAGCAACTGTTTCGCGCTCGGTCCGCGCCGTCGTCGAGCTTTTCGACCAACCCGTCATTCAGATCGATGTGCCGGGCAGCCTTGAAGCGCTGGAAGAAGTCAGGCGAGGTGGCTGCGCGCTGCTGGTCACGGCGCATCAGCTCGACCAGCACATGGACGGCATTGAACTGGCGCAACGGGTGCGCCAGACCGCGCCCGATACAGCCCTGATCGTGGTGACAGACAGCAGCAACGGGCTGCTTCCCGATGAAGCGCGCCTGATCTGTCTGCGGCGTCCGCTGGATGCCTACCAGTTAATGCGCGCCGTCCATGCCGGTCTGCGCGGGCAGGACCTCGTGACTGCCGCAAAAGGCGCGGCAGCCCCAACGCCCGCGCCTGCGCCAGCCGGCGACTACGGGCCGGTTCCTTCGCTCGATCTGAAGGCGGCCAGCGCCATGATCGACAACCTGCTCACCGATGTCGGCGCGCTGGCCGTTGTCCTGAGCAGCCGCGATGGGCGCGTTCTGGTCGAGCGCGGCGCGGTCAGCTATCTCAACCGCGAGCAGCTCACCAGCACCCTGCTGCCGATGGTTCACACCACGATTACGATTGGCGATCTGGTCGGCGGGCACGCTTCGGCTTTGCAGTTCTACGATGGCGAAACCTACGACGTCTTTGTCCTGTCGGTTGGCTTCCACTATTTTCTGTCGCTGATCTTCGACGGTCAGGCAGGCGTGCGCCAGTTCGGCGCGGTCACGCGCTTTGGCCGCCGCGCCGCCGAAGACCTGAAGGCATTGCTGGGCGCGGCAGCCACCGCCATTTACACGTCCGGCCCAACGCCGAAGCCGAAAATCCTCACCGAGCCTGAGGCGGAACCGGAACCGGCGGTGGATACCGTCGAACCCATCGCTCTGCGCGCCGAAACGTGGGAAGACACGCCCGTACAGGAGAGCGACGAGCCGAAACGCGAAATGCTGCCGCCGATTACCGACTTTGATCCGGCGATTCTCGACCAACTGGCGGTGCTGGATCTGTCGGCTGCGGATGACCTGTTCGACCCGGATCGGCTGGCGGAAATCGCGCTGGAAGTGCGGCAGGGCCGGGGGCCGCTGACCTATGAGGAAGCGCGCGAACTCGGTATCGTTCCCTGAATTTGCAGCCGCGTTATTCCGATGAGCGACTCGACGCGCCCCGCGCGTGGAGCCGCAGCGGCGGCTGTTTACGCCAGCGCCGAACGCTCGTTCCCGTTAGGCCGGGACCGGCGCCGGCCATTGGCGCGCAGCGTAAAGACGGTCAGTTCCGGGCGGCAGTTGAAGCGCAAACGCATACCGGACATGCCGACGCCGCGATTGGTGTACACGTACATGCCATTGATGCGATTGAGGCCGACCACGAACCGCCGGGCGAACGCCGGCAGCACGAGATTCATGAGCAGCGGCACTCGCACCTGACCGCCGTGAGAATGGCCGGATAGCTGGAGGTCGAAACACCCTGTGCTGGCCGTTACATAAGCGATATCCGGCTCGTGCGCCAGCAGTATCGCCGCCCCCGGTTCGGTCAGGCTTTCCACCACCAGATCAAGCCGCGAGCGCATCTCCACCACACTGTCGATGCCGGCAATGTGAAGCGCCGCGTTTCCCCGGCGAATCGTGTGCACGCTATTGCTGATGTCGATCAGGTTGGCCCGCGCCAGCATCCGGCGAACGGCGTTGCCGTCCTGCCAGTAATCGTGGTTGCCCATGATCGCCAGCGCTGCGTCTTTCGCGCGCAACCGGGACAGCGTCTGGCTGAGGCGGTCGGCGACGCCATCGACCCGCCGGTGAACGTAATCGCCCGTCAGCGCGATCAGATCCGGCTCGAAGGCGTTGGTCTGGGCGACGATTTCTTCCAGCATGGCCCAGTCCTGCCAGAGCTCCATGTGCAGATCGCTGAACTGGACAATGCGATAGCCATCAAATTCCGGGTCAAGACGCGGCAGCGTCAGTTCGAGATGTTGGATATCGAGCCATTTCGGCTCGATGTAATGGGCATAGGCCAGTAGCCCCGCGCCCGCTGCTGATACGGCAGCCAGCGGGGCGATCAGGCGTCTGGGTGTCAGCGCAGGCTGCGCCGAGAATTTTCCCAAGCGAATTGCCTCCCTTGGAAACAGCGAATGATCGGCGTTGCGCAGAGCGTCCAACGTCAACGCGCGACTCATTATACATGGGATAGCTGCTGGTTCCGGGAATTACCTCTGGCCTACATCTGGGCTGCGCCGAACCTGTCTCTTATAAAAATCTAACGCGCCAGAGAACCAACTCTGTGTAA
>QGUR01000396.1 GCA_003242205.1 Chloroflexota bacterium
GGTGGTTTTGGCTTTCCCGGCTTGGCCTGGGGGGCGGTTGGTTGGCACGCAATATCAGCGTTTATGGCTGGCCCGATTTTCTCGGCCTCGGCGCGCACGACGCGGTCGTCGTCGGCCAGTTGCGGACCGCCGAACTGCTGGCGGAGGTCGGCGCCGGCGAGTATCTGCGGCGCGCGCTGGCGACGACTTTCAACAGTTTCTGGGGGCAATTCGGCTGGATGGCGCTGCCGTTGCAGCCGTGGATGTACACCCTGCTGGCGCTGTTCCTCGTGGCAGCCGTGCTGGGCCTGCTGCTGCATGCGGCGCTCCTGCGCCGCGACGCGCGATCCGGGCAAAAGGCGTTGTGGTGGATACTGGCGCTAACGATCCTCCTCGCGGTCGCCCAGTACATTTACTACAATACCGAGTTCGTCCAGTTTCAGGGGCGCTATCTCTACCCGGCACTGATCCCGATGGCGCTCTATCTGGCGCTGGGCCTCGACGCGTGGCGACGGCTGATCGTGAGGGCAACGGACGGCCAACCCGGCGCAAACGGGCCGCTGCGCTGGCTGGCTCCGTCGGTTGTTTCCGCGCTAGTCGCGCTCGACATCTACATCCTGTGGCGTGTCATTCCGGGACTGTTGCCAGCTTAAGCCGGCGCTCGACCCTGTGCAGCAACAGCCCCAGCACCCAGCCGATCAGGTTCGAAATAACATCTTTGCGCGTGTCCTCGACGCTCCACTGCATGTTAATGAGCGTGATGTCGCCGCGCAGCGCCAGCTCGCGCTTGTGAACGCGATACTCGCCGTATTCCCAGACCAGCGTGACCAGCGCCAGCAAGATGAAAGACACCAGACCGGAGCGCTTGGCAGCCCAGTCGATCAGCCTGCCAAGCAGGCCGGGGGAAGTATCGACATTCGAGACGACGCGGAGCGAGTCGTGGACCAGCGCCGTGAAGGCCATCGCGGTCGCGGTATGCGGGATCGAGTCGAGGCCGAAGCCCATCCAGCGCAGTTCCGCCCACTCGCCCTTGTAGATGTTAAATCGCGGGTGGGAGAGGATATAGCCCGCTGCCAGCGGCGTTACATAGAGGACATAGTGCGGGTTGTCCCGCGCCATCCGCATGACGATCGCTTCCACAGGGTTGCGCGGGTGCGGGCGGCGCAGCAGCAGGCGCAGCGCATCCGGCAGCAGCAACGAAATGGAATTGGCGGTCAGGTGCGGCAACCACGTGGTCGTCATGCGATAGTGGCGGCGATTGGCGTTCGCCGTGAACGCGACAAGGCCCCAGACGGCATAGCGCAGTACATCTCGACCGGTCACGAATTGATCCCTCTACCTTGATCCTGTGCGGCGCGCATTATAATTACAGTCTGCATTGTTGTCGATGGAAACTGGCATGCCGGTATTTTCACTGCTGACGTTCAACACCTATGGCGTTCCCGCGCCGGGAACGTCGGCCCGCATACGAACGCTTTCGCACACGCTCAACGCGGAAGGCCATAGCGTAGTTTGCCTGCAGGAAATTCAGGCGCACATCTATCGTCGTCTGATCGAAACGACTACCAACTTTCCTCACCACGCCTACGAGCCGTTCATTCACTGCCCCAAAGGCGGGTTACTGACGCTTTCGCGCCTGCCGGTTGAGGGCCACGAGTTCGAGCTTTTCGACAAGCGCGGGCTGTGGTACACCCCCGCGCTGGCGGACTGGATTTTGCATAAAGGCATGCTCGTCACGCGGCTCACGGTCCACGACCTGCCGGTCGTGATCATCAATACGCACCTGACGGCCAACTACATGGGCAACTGGGGACGTGGCAGCCTGTATGCCGAACAGGAATATCACCAGTTGATGCAGCTTGCCGGGCTGGTACAGGCGCAGCCGCCGGAAGCGCTGGTCATCGTCGCCGGGGATTTCAACGTGCCGCGTGGAAGCTGGCTATACGAGACATTTCTGGCCGAAAGCCGCCTGCACGACCCGCTGCGAGATAATCTGGAACCGACCATTCGCCCGCGCCCCGGCATTCCCGCGCGCTATTTCATGCCGATTGACTACGTTCTCTTTCGCTCGCCGCCGCTGCCCGGCTGCCGGGTGGAAAGCCGCTTTCGCTTTCAGGAGAAAGTGACGCTGAGCAACGGGCGGCGCGATCATCTGTCCGATCACATCGGCATCGAACTGTGCGTGACATGGGACGACTCGTTCAGGGACGCCAGGCCGGGTATTTGACAATCGCCTCGAAATTCGTCAGTTGCCAGATATCGCCGCTGTCGACCTGAACCGTGTAAATGTTCAGAGCGCGGCCATCCTGTGAGGTCAGGGCGATGCGCGTGCCATCCGGCGACCACGCGGGCGGACGATTGTCGGAAGTACCGCGCATCGACAGAGCGCAGTTATCGAGCAGGCGGCGCTGATTCGAACCGTCGGCATCGACGACGTACAGGCTGATCTCGTTGCATTCGCGCAGCGAGTAAAAGGCGATACGCGTGCCGTCCGGCGACCAGACCGGATCGGAGTCGTAAGCCGGGTTCCGCGAGACGTTACGCATCGCGCCGGTAGCGACGTCGATGACATAAACCTCGCTGTTGCCGCTATTGGGCGCGGTGAAGACGATCTCCCGGCTGTCGGGCGACCACGCCGGCGTGAACGCAATCCATTCCGTCAGCCGGACTTCGCGCGAACCGTCGGCGGACACGACATAGAGGCCATCATCCGCGCCGAAAACGACGACATAGGCCAGCGCCGAACCATCCGGCGACCACGTGGGAAAAGCGATCTGGTTGGCCTTGCTCGTCAGCCGCCGCAGCGCGCCGGTCGCGCTGTCCGCCGCATACAGGCTGTACTGCCCGCGCTCGCGGGTCACAAACGCGAGTTCCGCGCCATCCGCCGACCAGGAGGGCAGATAATCGACCGGCCCGCTGATAAGCTGGCGCAGCTCCCTCGTGGTTGTATCGAGCAGGTAGAGGCCCGTTTCGTGCAAACCGCGCCAGGCACGCCCGCTGAAGGCCAGCAGCCTGCCATCGGGCGACCAGACAGGCTGCAACTTCGGAAACGCCGTGTGCGTCAGGCGCGCCCATCTGCCCCGGTTGGCGTCGGATAAATAGATGTCCTCGCTGCCATCCAGCGCTTTGGAAACGAAGGCCAGTTCGCGAGTGGGCATCTGCGCGCCAAGCGCCAGCGCGATGAAACACAGCAACGCCATTCCGGCAACGGCGCTCAGGCTCAGGTGGATTGCCGTCGCCAGCAAAGACTGTTTCACGCGCCGGGTACTCGCCCGGCGCTGCCTTATGACGCTGGTAGCCGCCACTTGCATGGAAATGTCCACGTGATAAAGCGAAAGCCGAGTTTCTCGACAATGGGCCGGCTCATGGGGCCGGCGTCGATGGTGAGGAAGCGCAGCCCACGCCGGCGAGCTTCCTGCACGCGCGCCGCCACCAGCGCCGTATAAATGCCCCGACCGCGATAAGCCGGCAGCGTCGAGCCGCCCCACATGCTGCCGAAGCGGCTGCCGGGCAGAACGTAAATCCACGCGGAGCTGACCGGCCTGCCGTCGACATAGACGGCGTACACCGACAGCATGTCGGGATAGTCGCGCAGGTCGGTTGCCAGCCGCGCGATCAAATCGCTGTAGTCCTCGTTCCAGACCATG